>CAIJOU010000859.1 GCA_903822375.1 Candidatus Hydrogenedentota bacterium | reverse complement strand
GGGCTGCGTTTATGAAGTGTGGCGGTGAGATTGTGATCACGCCACATGAACCGGATGGTCTGAGGAGCACGTGACGCCTGTTCTGCCGCGGCGGAATAGCTGAGCGGCAGTTGGGGCGCGAGGACTCATTCATGGGTTGCACTGTTTGATCGCGAGGTTGCGAGGAAACGATATGGTCGGCAAGATCGTCACACGACGCAAATACCCGTGGATGGCTGAGATTCATGGGAAGGAGTTTGTCTTTCGCCCGTTGACGCCCAAAGACCGCCACGCCACCGCAACCTTCACTGCAGGGCTGTCCCACTCGGACATCCTCTTTCTTCAAAGCGATATCACCAAGCCTGAAGTTGTCGATGAATGGATAGCCCACGTGGACCGGGGACATGCCTTTGTCCTGCTTTCGTTCAATTCCATCGACCAAATTGTGGGGTACGCCAGCCTGTACCGAAACGAGAATTCCTGGGGGCGTCATCAGGTGGAACTGCGTTTGTTTGTGACCAAGCAGTATCGCAATACCGGGGTCGGAAAGCATCTGGCCGATGAAATAACCCTGGTCGCCGAGGAGCAAAAACCGTACATTATCAAGATAAACGTTCCCCGCGACTCGCCGCACATCCGGCAGATGCTGGAAAAGAAGGGCTTCATCGCCGAAGCCCTGCTGACGGACTGGCTTATGGACGTGGACGGAAGAACCCACGACCTGATTGTTATGGCCAGGCGCCTGCGGGACGATGTTTGCTGAATGCTGCGCGGCTCCCATTGGTGCAAGGATGCGGTTTCACCTACGGAAGACACCAGTTCGGGATAATTCCTTCCATGCCTGCGATTGGAGTGCCATTTCCCCCCTACAACCCGCAGAATTCCGGTGGATATGGTAAACTCTCTTCGGTTGCAGGTATGCAGTAAGGAGTTGGTTCTTCATGGCGCAGGTCGGCATTTCTGGTTCCCCGTCGCGAATCGAGGGTGGCATTGCCGTTGCGTTGCTGGAGGAGCCCCAACTCATCTATTTGCCGCTTTGGAGGGAGGCGTTCTGCTGGATTGAGGGTGTCCGGCTCAAGGCCTCGCCGGCGTACTACGGCTGTGGGGTGCCGCACGGCAAGGGCGCGCCCGTCATTGTGATTCCCGGCCTCCTCCTCTGCGACCTCTACCTGCTTGAAATGCGCCTTTGGCTGCGACGAATAGGCTACCACGCGGAAGCTTCGCGCATCGGCATTAATGCCGAATGCCCGGACATCCTCGCGGCGCGTTTGCTGAAGACCGTCGATCGTGCCTGCGACAAACACGGCGCGAAAGTCCATCTCATCGGCCACAGCCTGGGAGGCCTAATCGCCCGCGGTGTGGCCGCGACGGTTCCTGAAAAAGTGGCGTCCGTCATCACGTTGGCGTCGCCCTTTCGGGGGGTGCGCGTCAACCCGTTTGTGAACCAGGCGCTGACGTATTTGCGAAAGCACGTCGCAAGGCGCCGCGCCTGCCCGCTCATTGATTGTTTTTCCGCCGACTGCGACTGCAAGTTCCCCAGGGCGCTTCAGTCCAGGTTCCCATCACGCATTCGCCAGACCGCCATCTACTGCAAGCATGACGGCGTGGTGGATTGGGAAACCTGCCTGAGCGGCAACCCCAAGTCCGATTTCGAGGTGGAAGGCACCCACGTCGGTTTGGTCTGGAATGCCGCCGTCTACCGAATAATAGCCGAGCGCCTTGCGGGAAACTGAATATCAACGCTCCTTGTCTCCTCAACCGTTACTGCTCCTCCCGGTGGATTTCTCCAAGGGAGGGAAACGGGTCTGTGCCCTCCAAGGTGCATGCGCTTCCACAGTGCCGGCACGATGACCGCCGCCGAAATGACAGACTCCTTACACCGTGCGGTGCGAAAAGGTGCCGAGGTGGGATGAAGGGGCAGTTCTGGCACTCCAAAGGTCAGGCACCCGACCTGGTTTTACAGTGGTCGGCACAGGCACCTGCCGCAGATTAAGGCAACCGTTTCCATTTCATTCGCATCCTGCCCAAAAGGGCGCCCTTGGCCCGGCCGCGTATCCGGTTCAATTCTTCCACAAGTCATTGCCCAGAGCGGCCCAAGGCGCTCTTTACCAAAACTTTACCTTAGCTTCACCTCAAATCCACCTTCGATGGGCAAACTGCAGGAGAATAATGCGATGGGTCCGGCGTGACGTGCGGCGTGGACACGCGCCTGAGAGCATCGCAAGACAGTCTGGCAAGGCTTTGGAGCGGTGTCATGGCGGTACAAATTGCGGGCCTTCGATATGACAGTCCCCTCCCCTTTACAGTGCGGCAACGGTTCATCCTGAACCTTGGCCCCCCAATCATCGCCGCGACCGCGCGGTTGCTCTCGCGCAGTTGCCGCCACGAACAGCGTGGCCTTGAAAGCTGGGAAAGCCTTACAAAAGGACGGGGTCAGGCTATTGTTGCAGTCTGGCACGAATCGCTCATTCTGGCCGCCTACGACTACCGGCACAAGGGTCTTCATACGCTTGCCAGCTACAGTTTTGATGCAGAATGGGCCTCACGGGCACTTGGGCGCCTCGGCATCCAGTCGGTCCGGGGTTCCTCAAGCAACGGGGGCGGGCAGGCATTGCGGGACCTTGCGGTAGTCCTGGGACATGGCGGGTCGGTCATGCTGGCGCTGGACGGCCCCCGGGGACCGCGCCGGGCCGCCAAACCCGGTGTCGCCATTCTGGCCGCACGCACCGGTGTTCCCATCATTCCCCACGCATTTGCCGTCCGTCCGGCGTGGCGGCTGGGGTCTTGGGACCGACTTTCGATTGCCAAGCCCTTTTCGCGAGTCATAAGCATGTACGGGCCCGCCGTTCCGCCGCCAGCAAACACGAGTCCTGACGTGGTTGAAGAAACGCGCCTGCTGGTCGAAAGCGGCCTGAATCTGGCCCATCAGCAGATCGAGGCGATGCTGGGAATCGAGAGCGAATGGGCCGTCTGTGTGTCCGAGGAAGCGGCCTGCGCCACCGCGTCCTCAAACCGATAACCGGTTCCGCAAACGGTGTCGAAATAACGGCGCGGCTTGCAGTTCCAACACGCTGGTCCCACCGGAGCCGGTGGGCGCGCACAAAGCGGCCCGTGATGAAGGCAAGACGATTATTATCCGCGCTTGCGCTGACCGTCCTGGCGGCCGGATGCACAACGCTCCCCGTCCAAAACCAGCCGCTGATCGCGCACTCGGAGCTTTCGGGCTACCGGTTTGACAATATAGCGCCCGGCCCAAAGAACTCAGACAGCCTGCTGGTGGTCTTGACTTTCTCCGGCGGCGGCACGCGCGCCGCGGCATTCGCGTATGGGGTTCTGGAAAAACTGCGGGATACGGAGATTGTGTGGGATGGCCAGCGTCGGCGCCTGCTGGACGAGGTGGACGTGATTTCGTCCGTTTCCGGCGGAAGTTTTCCCGCGGCCTATTACGGCCTGTTCGGCGACGGGATATTTGACGAGTTTCCCGAAAAGGTTCTGTATCGGGACATTCAGGGATCCCTGTTGAAGCGCATGTTCGCCGTCAAGAATATGGTCAAGCTCCTGTCGCCGAATTATGGGCGGACCGACCTGATGGCGGACAATTTCAACCGGGATATCTTTGGGCAGAGGACCTTCGGTGACTTAATCCGGAAGAACCAACGCCCCTTTATCATCATCAACTCGACGGATCTTTCGCTGGGCCGGCGCTTCTCATTCACGCAGCAGCAGTTCGACCTTCTGGATTCGGATCTGGCCAGTTATCCCGTCAGCCATGCCGTGGCGGCATCGGCCGCGTTTCCGGGCCTGTTGACGCCCATGACGCTGCGCAACTACCCAAAAGATCCGGCCACCCACACCCTCCCTCCGACCAAGGAAACGCTCGCGAGCCGGAACGCCGACTACTTCGCATACAAGACGGCCGTCGAGCAGGAGAGCTATGAACTGCCGGGACGTCCGTACATTCATCTTGTTGACGGGGGGGTCTCTGACAACCTGGGCCTGATGCCGGTGATTGAATTCATGAACATCACCCCCAAGAACAGGGATGTCGACCTGGCCATTGAAAAAAGCGCAAGCAGAAAAGTTGTCGTCATTGTCGTCAATGCGGAGCACACCGCGGCGGTAGACATGGATTTCAAGCAACGGGTACTGAGCCTAATCCCCGTTCTTTCGACGGTTGGCACGGGCGTTGTGGGGAATTTCTCGGACGCCGAACTTGGGTACCTGGGTTCGTACGTGCAGAATCTCGAACAGCAACGAAGTATCCGGGGGAAAGTCAGCAAGCTGATCGGCAGGGAGAAAATGGAGGCGGAGATTCCGGAATTGGCCGAGCAGGACGTTTCCTACCATGCCATCGTTGTCGAGTTCGACAGAATCGTTGACCCGCAGGAGCGCAAACTGCTCAATGACTGTCCGACATCCTTTAAGCTGGACAGGAAACAGGTTGACCAGTTGCGCGCGGCCGCGGGCAAGATCCTCGACGGCGACCCGGGATTCCAGAGACTGCTGTCAGAATTGAAGTAGAGTCCAGTTTCTGCGGTGCGGCACACCCATCTCCTGCGGGAATGAATCTTGCGGTTTCCAGATATCCGTCGCGCGCTTGTCAATGCGAGCCCTGACCTCCGCCCGCCCCTTTCTTCTTGGTTGCCGCACACAGCTCGTCCCCATTGTTCGGCCCTGTAATGACAAGGGACGTCCGGCGTTCACCTGACGTCCCTCATGTCTTGGGATTGTTCCCTTGGACTATGCTGTTGGCGTTGGCAAGACCGTCAATGCGGTGGCCACGATTATGCCGTCGGCGTTCACGGAACCCTCAGCGGACACCTGGGCACCCACCACAAGGTCGCCCACGCCGCCTGTCGGCGTATCCGTATCTCCGGGCAGGTAGATGGCCGCGTCCGCTATATTAACGGTGACATTGCTGCCTCCAATCGCCAGCACCATCGTGCCCGCCAGCGAATCAACCGACACCACTGTTCCCTGGTTGGACACCGGAACCAGTTGCACGCTCACTTCGGCACGAAGCTGCGGGGTCAGCGTGTAGCCGCCGTTGCCCTGCTCCACCAGATGAATACCGCCGAAATCCAGCACGATATTCGTGTTCGTGTTGGGCAGGATGACAAAGGGGGCGTCGACGAACATCCGCGCATTGGCCGTGAGGTGGATGTCTGTGAGCTCCGTGGCCGGGTCGGACACCAACACCAGACGCGGATTGTCAATGCTCAGACGAATCTTGGTATAGCTGCCGGCCGGCACTTCGGCGGTCGTCAGCAGCCCGGAAACCCCGGCGAGGTTAATCAAGTCCACGTCTTGCGGCGTGACGAGCAACGCCACCTGACTGCCGTCCAACTGGTCCAAAACCACGCCGGAAACACTGACAGTCAGCGACTGAATGTCGGCCACATCCACTTTTGCCTTGGCCGCGACCTGCTCCACCAGCGCCTTGGTTCCATCTGAGGACGCCATAAGAACCGTCACCTTTGCGGTTCCACAACCGCTGCACACCGCCAGGGAAAGCAGGAGCCCGAAAAGCAGGCCAAACCGCATCGTTCCAAGTCGTTTTTCGAACATTCCATGTACCTCCAATTTGTTATAACCGTTCTTCCCGCCCGGACAAACCCCCCGTATCTATCGAATTGTACCTGCAAAAGATGAAGTCTTGACGAACGGCCGGTAAAGCTTTGTTAAACAAGGTGTATTCGGCGCAAGCGCCTCAACGACTTAGAGAGCAACAGACACACTTCCTTTGCCGCGGTTGTCTCCACCCGCACCACCAGCGTCAACCCGCGGGCGTCCCTTTCTTTGCCTAACATTTGCCAAACCTTTGCCTGGATTATACCTGCATTTGGCAGAATTGGTTGATGAAATGCCCAGAGTCGGCCAGTAATGACGATTTGCGGCAGAACCGGTCGGCCAGAGCCGGCCGACCGAACAACCAACACGGAGACAGACCATGAAATCAAGCACAAGAGACAACGCAGAAGGCAAAATGCACGCAGCGAAAGGCAAGCTCAAAGAGGTCGTCGGGAAAGCCGTCGGGAATTGCCGCCTGGAAGCCGAAGGTAAAGACGAAAACCTCGGCGGGAAGCTTCAAGAAAAGCTTGGCCAGGTCAAAAAAGTGGTCGGCAGGTAGAACGAAGCCCGCCATGCGTACCAATCAAGAAGGAAAGATAGGCTGGATTCTACTGTGGGCCTTGGGAGTGCCAATTCCGGTCCTGGTGCTGCTGTTTCTTCTGCGCGGGTGCACCTAAGGCGGTGCCGACGCAGGCGACAGGCGTGCTGAAGCCTGAATGTGGAAACGAAAGGAGAATGGATATGCCAGAGTTTGGTTCGCCCTTTTCGGGGCTGGCTAAGGACAGGAAACTCACGGAGGCGGAACTCGTCAGGGCAATTCGCTTTGTGGTGGCCGCGG
>CAIJOU010000858.1 GCA_903822375.1 Candidatus Hydrogenedentota bacterium | reverse complement strand
ATGGCGCATGAGGCCCAGCGGGCCGGACGGCCAGGCTTTGTAAAGGCCATGCACGATTTCTTCGCCGCCGACAATCCAGAACATGTCGAAGCCGCGCAAGGCGTCGAGCGACATCAAGCGTCGCGAGCGGGGCTGCGCGGGTGGATCACCTGGTGCCTTGAAGCTACTGGCAACAGGGGATTCCCGCCGTCCCTATCGATTCTGGGAAAAGGGCGGGGGATATGACAGAAATGTAAACGAGCCGTCCATAATCCACGACATGATGAAGTACATCCACAACAACCCTGTGCGTGCACGTCTTGTGGAGGCTCCCGAAGACTGGTACTGGTCAAGTGCCAGGCACTGGTACATGGGCGAAGTGGGGCCTATACCCATAGAGCGAGATGACAAGCTATAGCTTCGTGGCACCCTCGGCGCATGCCGCAACAACGTGAGGCATGCGTTGGGGGTGCTCAGCCCAGGCGGGTGTAACTCTCCAAGACGGAGCACCCCCATGCCCGGCTATTGGCCGGGCCTGAGGGTGCCACCAAGAGTGCCACTAAGCTGGTCTGCGGCTGCTACGAGCGCTTCGCGGTCTCGGCCTCAAGCCACAGCTAATGCCCATTCCCACCTCCATCGCCTTCGGACATCTTCCCATTTTGTTTCATCCTGAAACAGTCCGCTTCGTTCTGTGACGCTCTCGTGGGTGTTCTTTCGCTTCTTTGCTGACTCGTCCTCCCATCCACAAATCGTACAAGTTGTTTTTTTTCAGTAAGTTGTATCCGGCAAAGGACTATTCCATCTGATTTGGCACGGACCTTGCCCCCTCACAGGTGTCGGGCCGATAGCCCGGTGAATGAAACCTGAAACAACCCCGGCGCGACACGGGGTAAAAAGGAAAAAGGAGAACTGACCATGGCAACCGTGTATTGGGATCCCTTCCAGAACCTGGAAGTCGTCCGCCGCGAAATGGAGCGCGTATTTGACCAGTACGACCCGGTGCGGCGCGTCTTCGGACGGAGCCTGTTTCCGGGCACGGCATCGCGGGTGTATCCGCTGATCAATCTCGCCGAGGACAAGGACGGCTATTACGTCGAGGCCCTGGTGCCCGGCGTTGCCCCGGAGAGCATCGAGGTTTCGGTGCTGCGCGACCAGCTTCGCATCGCGGGCTCGAAGACGGCCATCACTCCGGACATCAAGCCCGAGGCGTTTCACCGCAACGAGCGCGGCGCGGGCAATTTCGTCCGCACGCTGACCCTGCCGACCGAAGTCGACGGGGACTTGGTCAAGGCCGACTACAAGAACGGCGTGCTGATGCTGACGCTGCCCAAGCACGCGGCGGCCAAGCCCAAGCAGATCGCCGTAAGCGTCGCCTGAAGAAAAGCACAACTGGAAATATCCAACTCACAAGGAGGTGGCTGAGATGAAAGAGACAACAATGCCCGCAACGGCGGAAACGAAAGTACCGGACACCCGCGAGGAATCGCGGACGCTGATCCCGGCGGTGGACATCTTTGAAACGGAGAACGGTCTCGTGGTGGTGGCCGATTTGCCGGGTGTGGAAACCGGCACGGTGGACGTGGGCGTGGAAAAGAACGTCCTGACGATCAAGGCCAAGCCCGCCCCGGGACGCACCGAGGAACTGACCCTGCAGGAGTTCCGGCTGCTGCCCTACTTCCGGCAGTTCCAGCTCAGCGAAATTGTGGACCAGGAGAAGATCCGCGCCGAGATCAAATACGGCGTGCTGACCATTCACCTGCCCAAGGTCGCCGAGAAGCAGCCCCGCAAAATCGCTGTCAATGTGACCTGACAGCGTTAACATACCCCCTCTCCCCTTTGGCAACCCCCCGACCGGTTCAAAAAGACTGGCCGGGGGGAAACTGTTTCGTTAGAGGCGTGACTGCGGACAGTGGGTGGCCGAGCGGTTGGCGTGAAGGTCCGGGGCATCGCTGCGGTCCATGCGTGCAAACAATAGGTGGTGCGCGTGCTATAATTAGCGGGTCAACGTTGCGGGTGACCAATGACTTATGGCGTCCCGAGAAGGCCGATGCGGGCCTATAGGGTTACATGCTTGCATGCCGGAATTGTCCAGATTCTTGGGAATTGTAATCGGTATTTTCCCGCGTGAGCACCCGCCTGCACATTTCCATGCGGTGTACGGAGAGTACCAGATTACCGTGGACATTCAAAGCGGTATCGTGCACGGGGACTTCCCCAAACGAGCGCTGCGGCTTGTGTTGGAATGGCTCGATTTGCACAGGGATGAGCTTCTTGAAGCCTGGGATTCGGTTCAGGCTGGGCATCCCGCAAAGAAGATTGCACCCTTGGAGTAGAATCATGATACCCAAACTGGTCGAAGCACAATACGCAAGGGGGTTTACAATTCACGTCCGTTTCTCGGATGGAACTGAAGGGGATGTGGACTTGAGCCAGGAACTTTATGGGGAACTGTTTGAGCCCCTGAAGGACAGGGCAGCCTTCAAAGACTTCACGATTCACCCGGAGTTCCACACGCTGTGCTGGCCCAACGGCGCCGACCTTGCGCCTGAATTTCTGTACGAGAAGGTGCTGATACCAGCATAACAGTCCCGGCAACAGTCAGCCGGACTGTCTCATGTGGAATGCGGCCTGTGAGGAATGGCGCGGTTCTGTCCTCACCTCAACAGACCGCCCATGCCGCAGAATGAGAAGACGACAGGGAGAGCAATTCATGGCCGCAGCAGGACGTGTCAAGGTGGGGATCATCGGGTCCGGGTTTGAGGCGGACATCCATGCGGAGTCGTTTCGCATCATGCCCGAGGCGGCGGAGGTGGTCGCGGTCGCCTCGCCCACTCCGGGCCATGCGGCCGCGCTGGCCGCGCGTTACGGCATTCCCCGCGTGTTTTCCGATTACCGCGAGATGCTTCGCGAAGACGACATCGAGATGGTCACCATCACGGCGCCCAACTACCTGCACGCCCAGATGACGGTCGACATCGCGAACGCGGGCAAGCATGTGGTCTGCGAAAAGCCGCTGTGCATGACGCTGGACGAGGCGGACCTCATGATTGAGACCTGCAGACAGCGCGGGGTACTGCTGATGTACGCCGAGGAGCTTTACTTCACGCCCAAGTATGTGAAGGCCAGGCAGATGGCCGACCAGGGCGCGTTCGGAAAGGTCTATCTCGTCAAGCAGAGCGAGAAGCATTTCGGACCCCACGCCGAATGGTTCTGGGACGTGGAGCGGTCCGGGGGCGGCGTGTTCATGGACATGGGCTGCCACGGCATCGCCTTCTGCCACTGGTTCCTCGGCCGGCCGGCCATCAAGAGCGTGTACTGCCAGATGGACACCCATGTCCACGCGGACAAAACCCGGGGAGAGGACGACGTCCTCTGCATCCTCGAGTTTGAGAACGGGGCCAGGGGCCTGGTCGAGAACAGCTGGGCGCGGCGCGGCGGCATGCAGGACCGCATCGAGATTCACGGCGAAGACGGGCTGACCTACGCCGATCTGCACATGGGCAACGCCCTGCCCACCTACAGCGAGGGCGGCTACGGCTACGCCGTGGAGAAGGCTCCGACGACCCAGGGGTGGACTTGGCCGGTCTTCGAGGAATTGTGGAACTACGGATTCCCCCAGGAAATGCTTCACTTCGCGCGCTGCGTCCGCGGTGCGGAGCAGCCGCAGGCGACGGGAGAGGACGGGCGCATCGTCCTTGAGGCGCTCTATGCCGGTTACCAATCGGCGGGCACCGGCCGCAAGGTCACGTTGCCGTTCCGCCCGGAGGGCGTCCGTGTTCCCATAGACCTGTGGAAGCCGCGGGAAGGCTGATTCTGACCATAGTTTGACGCCCGGAAGGTGAGGCAGGCATTCCTGTCCGCCTTCGGCCAGCTTCCTATTTCAGTTCACCCTTCACCCTTCAGCCTTCAGCCTTCACAAGTGCGGCTGTAACCATGGCCCGTCTCCGCGCTACAATAGGCGCGAAACATTCATCCTCGCAGGCCGATAACTGCGATTGCACACACACCTGAGCGGCGCTTGCGCGCCGCGTTTCAAGATTGGCGGACTCGATGGGCGCATGGGATGTGGACCTTCACGAAATAATAATCGTCGGTGCGGGCATAGCCGGACTGACGGCCGCACGCACGCTTCAGGACATGGGCTTTGACAGCGTTGTCCTCGAAAAGTCCAAGGGAATCGGCGGACGCTGCGCCACCCGCCGGCTGGGCGAGGGCATCTTCGACCACGGCTCCCAGTTTTTCACCGTCCGCGAACCGGCCTTCCAGGAACTGGTGGACGGATGGATGCTGCGCGGCGCGGTGAAGCAGTGGACCCACGGCTTCCCCGTCATCGGCGACGTCACCGAACTCGCCGGCCATCCGCGCTACTGCGGCGTGGACGGCATGACCAGCATGGCCAAGGCCATGGCCGAGGGGCTCGACATCCGCCGCGAGCACCGCGTCAAGCGGGTCACCGAGGCCCGCGCCTGCTGGCAGATTGAGGTGGAGGGCGGTGTGCGCATGCGCGCGGGCGTGCTCGTGCTCACCGCGCCGGTGCCCCAGGCGCTGCGCCTGATCAACGATGAGAACACCTGGCGCATCGGCGCCGCGCTGTCCCCCCTGCTGGTCATCCACTACAGCCCCTGCTTCGCGGCCATGGCGCTGCTCGACGGTCCCAGCGGCCTTCCGGTCCCGGGGCGGCCCGCGTCGAGGAGGGTCCCATTTCCTGGATTGCCGACAACCAGCGCAAGGGCATCTCGCCCGGCGCGGTCGCGGTGACCATTCACGCCTCACGCCAGTTCTCGGAAGAACATCTGGACGAAGACCCGCAGGAGGTCGCGCACATTCTGGAGGAGGCGGCGCGACCGCTGCTCCAGAGCAATATCGTCGAATGCCGCGGCCACCGTTGGCGCTACTCCGTTCCCTCCTCCATCCTACCCGTGGGCTGCTTCGAGGTGAGCGCCCGGGCGCCGCTCTTCTTCGCCGGCGACGCCTTCGCAAGCAACCGGGTTGAGGGGGCGGCGCTGTCCGGTTTGGCCGTGGCGCGCGCCGTGGCGCAAATCGTGGACAAGGGCGGTCCAAGAAAATGATTCCCCGGCGCGGCGAGATGCTCGATCGGGCGGCCGAACAGGGCCGGACCTGGGATCTCGCCGTCATCGGCGGCGGCGCCACGGGCATGGGCGTGGCTGTCGATGCGGCCGCGCGGGGCTATTCAGTGGTGCTGGTGGAACGGCACGATTTCGGCAAGGGCACGTCGAGCCGGAGCACCAAGCTGGTGCACGGCGGGGTGCGCTATCTCCAGCAGGGCAATGTGTCGCTCGTGTTGGAGGCGCTGCGCGAACGCGGACTGCTGCGCGACAACGCGCCGCACCTGGTCCATGACCTTCCCTTTATCGTGCCCAACTACACCTGGTGGGAGGCGCCGTTCTACGGTGTTGGCATGCGCGTGTACGACCTGCTCGCCGGCCGCCAGGGCTTCGGCCGCTCGCGCAACCTGTCGCGCGCCGAAACCATTGAACGCATCCCGACCATTGAAACGAAGGGTTTGCGCGGCGGTGTCATTTATTACGACGGCCAGTTCGACGACGCGCGGCTCGTGGTGCATCTCATGCGCACCGCCGTTGAGCACGGCGCGGTCTGCCTCAACTACACAGAGGCCGTGAAGATCACGCGCCGCGCGGGGGTGGTGCGCGGCGTCGTCGTGCGCGACACCGAATCGGGCCGGGAGTTTACGCTCAAAGCGAAGGCCGTGGTCAATGCCACCGGCCCCTTTGCCGACGCCGTGCGGGCCATGGACGAACCCGAAGCACCCGCCATGATACGGCCCAGCCAGGGCGTGCACCTGGTGCTTGACCAGGCGTACCTGCCCGGCGGCAACGCGATCATGGTTCCCCACACCGACGATGGGCGCGTGCTCTTCGCCATACCGTGGCGCGACCGTACCGTGGTCGGCACGACCGACACGCCCATCCCCGCCGTCGTGGACGAGCCGGAGGCGCTGCCGGAGGAAATTGATTTTCTGCTGGTCCATGCCGCGCGCTATCTGACGCGCGATCCCGGCCCAGAAGACGTGCTCAGTGTCTTCGCGGGCATACGCCCGCTGGTCGATTCGGGCGGCGCATCGACGGCCTCGCTGTCGCGCGACCACACGCTGCACGTGTCCCGCTCCGGCCTGGTCACCATCACCGGCGGCAAGTGGACCACCTACCGGCGCATGGCCGAGGACACGGTGGACCATGCCGCCTCGGTGGGCGGCCTGGAGCCCCGACCCTGTCCCACGCGGCAACTGCACATCCACGGCTACAACACCGACGCCGCGGCGTTTGGGCCGCTGGCCACCTACGGTTCCGACGCCCTGGCCCTGCGCAATCTTCTCCGTGAACAGAAGGGCTGGGATCAACCGCTTCATCCGCGCCTTCCCGTCCTCGCCGGCGAGATTGTCTGGGGGGCGCGCAATGAAATGGCGCGCACCGTCGAGGATGCCCTCGCCCGCCGCACGCGCGCATTGCTGCTGGACGCACGTGCCAGCATCGAGGCGGCACCCCGCGCCGCCGAACTGCTCGCCGGGGAACTGGGCCGCAACGCGGCCTGGCGCAAGGCGCAGGTGCGCGAATTCACCGCGCTCGCGAGGAAGTATGTGCTGTCCAAATCCGCGTCTTCGGCAAGATGACGGATGTCAACATGTTCTGAATTGAACATGGATGTGCAGGATGAAGAGGATGGGGAAAGGGTTGTTTTTCTCTCGCCATCTCCACAAGGCTCGGCCATTTCTGTCTGATGAAATTGGAGAGAGTCTGCTATGCTGACCAGTATCGGATCTCTTGCCGGATTGTGTATTGAAGCGTCGGAGGTTTCTTGCCATGACTCGATGGGTGGTGTTGTGGGTTCTCGGATTCCTGCTTCTTTTCGGCAACCTTGCGCGCGCGGCGGACAAAGCCGACCCTGTCGCGGGCTACAAGACTTTCCTGGCCTTCCTGCCGAAGGATGATCCTGCTTCCATAACCAAGGCGATTGACCAATACCGCGCTGTCATCGTCCCGCTGGACATGGACAAGCACGTCAAGGCGTTCCTGGACTTCCTGGAGTTCCATGACAGCGTATGTGATACATTGACGGAGCGGTTTCTTGCGGAACTGGATCGTCACGGGGGGGCGTGGACTGAAAACGGAATCCGCGCCAAAGAATGGGACTTCGAGGAAGCCCAGCAGTTGTTCCGTTATGGACTGGAAGTGGCGGGGGATGCCTATTTCGGAGGGTACTATGTGGCAGGCATCCCAGAATACATCCCGGACACTCTTGCGCAATACCTGCCCAAGTCGGTCACCAAGTACCTGGAATTGAGGAGGGCCGAGATCCGGGAGGGGTTCTCTGTGGATGCCTCCCTTACTATTTCCTATGCACGGCTCGCTGAACGCATCGCGCAATGGGACCAATACCTCAAGGACTTTCCCGAGTCCCTGTTTCGCACCGACGCATTGATTCTCCGGGCGTATTCGCTGAGGTTTCTGCTTTTCGGGGTCAACAACTCACAACTTGATCCTAGAACGGAAGACCGGAAGAACAACATTCGAGTTGTATATGAACAGTATATGCGCGAGCATCCCGGGACCTACGCAGAGACACTCATTCGAAAACAGTATGACTACCTGAAGAAGCAGGGCTTCTTCAACGACCTTTCCGTCGAAGGCGCCAACAAACTCCCAAGCCTCCGCTATGAGGAATTCAAAGGAGAGTTGGAACGCATCGTTAAGCTGGGTTACTACTGGAGCCCTCCTGGATCCACCTACAGAGTGAGTACGCACATACCCCCGGACCCGAACCTCAAGTAGACGTCCAAAGTAGAAGAGGCTTCCAGCCTCTTTTCTTATTTGCCTTGCACGGAAGGCGAAAACGCGGCAGGATGCCGCGTCTACATTGTTGCGGCTATTTCACTTCCGACACCGGGCGGGGCCGGGGACCCTGTGCGGTCATATCGATCAGCCGGTACTTTCTGTTCAGCTCGGCGGGCACGGCCACCATCGGCGTGGTGCCCCAGGGCATTACCTCGCCTTTTTCCGGCCGCAGTTCGCGGTGGATGTGGCCGAAGAGGAGCAGGTCGAGCGGGTCGTCCACGAAAAGCGTCAACTGCGCGCGCATGCCCATGAGCGGCTCATAGCGGTGCGTCATCCCCACCACCCAGCGGCACGGCTTGAGTTCGCGCCGATACTCCTCAAGCAGCCCGTCCTGCGGGCCCAGACTGTCCGCGGTGACATAGTCCTTGGTGTCGAAGGCCAGGTAGCCGTCGCGGCCGAAGGTGAAGCGGTAGGTTAGCGGCCCGAAGAAGGTCTCATAGTTCTGCCCGTCTCGGTCGTGGTTGCCCGTGCACACAAAGGTGGGCACGGCGCAGGTGTCGAGCACCTCCAGGAACCTGCGGAACTGGTCCGGGTTGCCGTTGTGCGTCAGGTCGCCGGTAATCACGGCAAAGGCGGCGTCCGAATCGTTCACTGCGCCCAGCGTCTTGCGGAAGGTCTCGTCCGAGATCCCCGGGGTGTCGTCATGGCCGATGTGCACGTCGCTCATGTGCGCGATGATGTAATACTCGGGGAATTCGGAGAAGACGAACACGGCCCGGGCAGTGGTGTCGGTCTTGCCGCCCGCAGCGCATTCCAGGGACCATGCGCCCACCGGTGCGTCGGCGGGCAGCTTGCAGTGCGCGCGGAATCTGGCGCCGGGCAGTGGCGTCCATTCGGCCGTGAGCGGCAGCGATTTTCCGTCGCGTGCCAGCCGCAGGTCGCCCTTCTCCCGGAGCACCGCGTCAAAGGCGCCGTCCGGCGCCACCATTGCGGGCATGCCGTTGTTCGGCGTGACGATCAGGTCGAGCACGCCCGACGCGTCGCGCGCGTGGCTTGACAGGGGAAACAGGATGAGGGATACCGCCAGGACAAGGGGTGCGCGCCGCACCCACCACATCCCCCGGCCCTTCGGGCCACCCCCTTCCGACTTCACCAAGGCTACGCCGGACACGTCAAAGGGGGACTTAAGACAGGCCATCGGTCGGGACTGGGACTTCGTGCTCATTTGCCCGCCTCCTTCACCTTCTTCGCCTTGGGCTTGAATGCGGGGGCGTAGGCATAGCCCGATTCCTTTGTCAACTGCACCGCATTGCCGCCCGACGCCGCCATGGCCCAAATCTGCGGTGTGCCGGACCGGTCGGAGACGTAGGCAACCCACTTGCCGTCGGCGGACCATGCGGGACTCCAGCAGTCATATTCACTGCCGAAGTCCAGGGGCGTCACATTGCCCGTGCCCACCATCAGCTTGTACACACCGCGTCGTCCGTCGCGGAAGGACTCGAAGGCCAGCCACTTGTTGTCGGGCGACCATGAGGGATTCCAGTCGGCCGCGCGGTGGTTGGACACGTTGACGATGCCGCGGCGCCCTATGACGAAGATCTCGCGGTCGCCGCCCTCGTTGGATTCATACGCCAGTTGCCGCCCTTCGCCGTCCGGCTCGATGCACCACTCGACATAGCGCTCGCTGTCCTTGATCATCAGCGCCAGCAGCGGCGCCGCGTTTGACGCGGTGACCAGCATGGGTTCGGTGATCATCTTTCCCGGCGCGCCCTGAATGCCCGCCGCCACCAGCGCGCCGTGCGCGTCGGCATCGCCCTTGAGTGCCACCAGCGCCGCCGCCGCGTCCTTGTTCTCCTCGGTCTCGTCCATCGCCTTCATCAGGTCCAGCGTGGGCAGCCAGACCGGCCGCAGCGCCGTTAATTTTTCCCCGCCCCAGCGGGTCTCGGTGCCCGATTCAAGGTCGCACACCACGATGTGGCATTGCATACCCCCTTCGTCCTCGGCCGCCCATGCAAGACGCTTCCCGTCGGGCGACCACCGGGGGCCCAGATTCGTGCCGTGCGCCTCGCCCAGAATCTTGGGATTTGACCCGTCGGGCCCGGCCACACAAATGCTTAGCCCCTTGTCCGTGCGCGTTTCAAAGGCTATGCGCTGTCCGTCGGGCGACCATTGGGGCGCGCCGTCATGGTCGCCCCTACCGGCGCGCACGGCCTGCCCGGAGGCAAGGTCGAGAACCATGACGCACTGGTTTTCCTGTTCCGTGCCGGCCACATAGGCCAGCGTGCCGCCCGGTCCGGCCGCGGTGAGCCAGCCCACGGCGAGCGCGGCATGAAGAATGAAACTCATTTAAGACACTCCGACCATGTGGGACAACCAGGGTGTTGGCGCGAGGGCCCCATTTGTTCGCCCCCTTCGGGGACGGAAGCCTTTTGCCCTGCTGACCACGGGTTCCGCTTCGCTCCACCCGTGGCTATTAGTGTATGGCCCCTCCGGGGCCAAGAACACCACGACGCCGGGACATCGCCCCGGCGAAGAAAAGCGGCGGCATGACCGCGCGCACTTAAGACTGTAGGACAGCCGCCCCCGGCTGTCGGATTGCAGCGAACGCCCGGGATGACAGCCGGGGGCGGCTGTCCCACATTCCGCCTTCCCGTCATTCCTCGATTTCCTGGCGGGTGCGGGCGCGCAGGATGTGGATGTCGTGAATGTGAAACCGGTCAACCGCCTCAATGGTGATCTGCCGGTTGAACTTCTCCAGGATGAGGTCCAGGATGCCGCGGTTCTCCGTTTCGAGCCTGCGCGCGACATCGGGATGGGCCTGCAAAATGACATGCTGTTCGCTGGTACGGCAGAACAGGCTCTGAAGGCGGCGGAAGGTGTCAAAGGTGACCGTGGTCACGCTGCGCACCATGCCGCTGCCCTCGCAGTAGGGGCAGGGCTGCGACAGCGCCTTGACGAGGTTGTGCTTGACCCGCTTGCGGGTCATCTCGATCATGCCCAGTTCGCTGACCTCGGACAGCGTGATCCGCGCGCGGTCGCGCTTGAGCGCCTCGCCGAAAGTGCGCAGCAACGTGCGGCGGTTCTGGGGAATCTCCATGTCGATGAAGTCGACGACAATGATGCCTCCCAGATCGCGCAGGCGCACCTGCCGCGCGATTTCCTCGGCCGCCTCAAGGTTGGTCTGCAGCACCGTGTCCTCAAGCTGTTTCTTGCCGAGAAACTTTCCCGTGTTCACGTCGATGGCAATGAGCGCCTCGGTCTGGTCGATGCCGAGATAGCCGCCGCTGCGCAGGAAGACCTTGCGGCGCAGTGCCCGGGATATTTCCTCCTCGATGCCCATCTTCTCAAACAGGGGCTGCTTGTTCTTGTAGAGCTTCACGCGGCCCGTGAGCTGGGGCGCGAAATTCTCCAGAAAGCTCTGGATACGCTCATAGTCGGTCTCGCTGTCGATGATGAGCTTCTCAAAGTCCGGCGAGAACAGATCGCGCACGGTGCGCAGGATCGGCCCCAAATCCTCGCGCAGCATCCCCGCGCCGCGGGTGCGCTCATATTTGTCCCTGACGCGGTCCCAAATGCGGGACAGGAACCCGATGTCGGCCTCAAAATCCTCCCGCGAGTGGCCCTCGCCGGCCGTGCGGGTGATGATGCCGAGCCCGGCGGGGCGCAGCTCTTTGAGGATGCGCTTGAGCCGGTCGCGCTCCTTTTCGGAGTCGATCTTGCGCGACACGCCCAGCGTGCCGACCGTGGGCATGAGCACGCAGTAGCGACCCGGAATGGTGATGAAGTTGGTGAGGCGCGGCCCCTTCGTGCCCAGCGGGTCCTTGACGACCTGCACCATGATGTGCTGGTCCTTCTTGAGCATGGTCTCGATGGGCTGCTGGCGGGCGCGCTTGGCGCGGGTGCGCGCGCGGGGCACGCCGTCGATCAGTTCCACGTCGCCCGTGCCCTCGGCACCGGCGATGTCGGACACGTAAAGGAACCCGTTCTTCTCGAATCCAATGTCGATGAACGCGGCCTGAATGCCCGGCAGCACCGAGTCCACCCGGCCCCGGTAGATGTTGCCGACGATGCTGGGGTTTTCCTCGCGCTCAATCACCAGTTCGGCGAGGCGCCCGTCCTCAACCAGCCCGATGCGCGTTTCCAGCGGGGTGACGTTTATGACAAGACTCTTGTTCATTCTCTCTCCAAGGCATACCAAAACAATCTTTGGCATGCCATTTAGTCGCATTTGCACGGCGCGGACCCCAATGCAGCGTCCCGCGCGGGAATATGATACCCCTAACCCCGCTGCATTCTAAACCATGCCCGCGTGGCCTGTCCAAAACGGTCATCGCGGCGGCGTTCATTGCGCCTGCCGGATTTCCCATTCAAGGCGCCTGCCCGGCCGCCCGCTGAGTTCGAAGAGGAGAAATCCGTCCGTGGACACGGAGGCCGATATCGCGTTCCCGTCAACGAAGACGGCGGCGTCAGCCGGGTCAAGACCCGCCGGGCTGCGCACGGCAAAGCGGAAGGTCCCCTGTGCGACCGGTTTGTAGTATCCCCGGTGCTGTCCGGGCGCGAAGGCAACCCCCATAAGGGGAAGCCTCAGGGCAAACCAGTCGAGCGGCATGTGCGGGTCGACCACGATGACGCCGCCGCGGGGCTCGATTCCCGCCAGTTTGATTGCGTCATGCAGCACGCCGGCGTGCCGGTTCATGTTCATCACCGGGAAATTGCACGTGGGCGTAAGTGCGCCCGTGAATGCCTGTCCCGGAGTGGACGATGCGTCGGCGCGGTACGCATCCGGACCGGACCATATCCCGTACCACAGGTCCGGATAGGCCTCCGCCCTCGCGGCAAGGGTCGTCTTGAGGAAGAAGTCCCACGCGTCTTTCGGGTTGGCTTCCGCCCAGGCATGGACCGTCCAGGAATCAACCGCGGCCCAGGTGGTGCCCGGGTCCGCGATGTTGTCGTCGATCGGTGCAATGCAAACGGCGCCCGCCTGTTGCGGCTGCACGCACAAGGAGTGAACGTTGCAGAACATCCTGTTTACCTGCTCCGGCGTCCACACGTTGCCCAGCACCCCGAACGCCTGCGCATCCAGAAAGAGCCGGTTCCCGCCCAGATACTCTCCGCCCAATCCGGAATACCCCCGGGCCATCCATTCACCGTTCCAGAGCGGCCGAAGCGCCCGGGCCTGGCCTTCGCCAAACGCCTGCAGTTCCGCGGCAAAGGACGGATCGGCTTCCTGCAGCGCACCGGCCAGCGCAGGCAGGGCGAATGAGGCCAGCCCCGCGTTCTGGGCCGATTCCCCCTGCAACAGGGTTGGCAACAGCCGACCGGACAGCGCCAGGAGCCCGTCGTTCCAGTCTCCCGTTCCACAACGGATCAGGCCGTGCCTGCCCAGACCCACCTTTTGCGTCAAATGATGAAACGCGGCCCGTGCATGTTCCCGCACCGAGGCAATCCCGGCCCCCCGCAGCGGGTAATAGGGCTGAAGTTCCTCCAGGAAGGCAAGGTCCCGGGTGGCGCCGAGATATTCCGCGAGCGCCCACAGAAAGAACAGGTCCGAGTCACTGCTCAGTTCGTGGATGAGCAGCCCCGACTGGACACCATACCCGGCCAGGGCGTAAGGCAGTTTGCCGCTTGCCCGGTCCTGTGACCGCACCATCAGACGGAGCGATTCTTTGGCCAAGTCGGGACGGATATAGACGAGCGGCATGGTGAACAGGGCAAAATCGCGCGTGGCTCCGGAAAGCCCCTGTTCGTACACGTAGGCGGACCCCTGGTCCACAACGTGGGCGTCATAGAATTCGCTGTATATGGACCCCGCCTGAAGATTGTAGGCATGCCACGCCAGTTCCCGATCCAGCCAGGGCGCATCGGGGGACGCAAATTCCACGGTCGCGCGCAGCGCCTGCTCTGGCGCGGCCCGGTACTTCTCCACAAGGTCCGGGATGGATTTCTCATCGTCATACCCGTGGAGATAACGGAAGGCGACTTCCTCTCCCGGGGGGACCTGCACGGTCCGGCGAAACGCGAGAATGGTCCCGCCGCGAAGCACAGACCGGGAGGAAAACAGCCGGCCGTCGGCGCTGCCCTTTACCCCGGGCGGATTGACCAGACCGTTGTTCCCGAAAAACGAAAGGCCATCGACTGCATACCCGGAATACCCGGGGGGCAGCGGGTCCAGCGCCGCGAGAAACTCCGTCTTGGGATAGAAGTCGCAAAAGGCGGGGCTGGTTCTTTTCGGCCTCAGACGGGGAATCGCATATTGGAATTTGGCCTGCAGGATGCCGCCATTGGCCTTCCACTCGGGCTCGACCCTGAACAGGCCGTTGAGCCAGTCCCTTATCCAAAGGAATGGCCCCCAGGCAAGCGGCGCAAGCGTGATCTGATACAGGTCAACATCCCAGAACTCGACCATGGTGACGGTCTTGGCAGCAGTCGAGCTGTTGAACAGATGTGTTTCCGACAGCAGCACAGGGTCATCGCCCGGAGGTGCCGTGATCCGTTCGGTTACAGTGAGCCCCGCATGCTGCGTCTCCTTTTCAAAATAGCCGGCGCCAAAGACGCGGCGCTGCTCGGCGCCCGGAGGCAGGCCGTCCCAAAGCGTGTTCCACACGGCCCCATCGGACTCGATGAACTTGAACCCGCCCGCATAGTGATTGCGCCCGGGAAGCCAGCGGCCCAGCGACTTGCCGCCCCTTGACCAATCATAGAGAAGAACGTATCCGCCGTTGTGGGCGGTGGCCGTGATACGGTCGTTTCCAAGCAGGTGCCAATGGTCGTTCGACACCCCGCGTGTGGTCTCATACAGTGCCCGGGCGTCCTGCCGTTGGTCCAGGGTGTATTCGTAGGCGGGAAGGCCGTCTTCATCGCGCATCCACTGCCCAATATTTCCGGAGCCGAAGGTTTCCATATCCGCCCCCAATTCCAATGGCTGGCCAAGGTCCAAGAACCGTGTGAATGCGGCAGGGGTCTCGGGCGGGGGTGCATTGTCGACGGCTGTGACCGAAAGCAGAACCCCCAGAAGCATCGAAATCATGGCGCATGGTTCTCCCAAAAAAACGGGTGCCTGTGAAATCGAAACATTGTCCGGTCCGCGCCGTAACCCCCGCCGGTTGACCACGAAAACAATGCGACGGGTCTGCGTACTTCTCTCACGACCCCCAGTACTTCTCGGCGGGATGCTTTCGCGCGCTTCACTTGATTCTACGCCCAACAGTATCCGACAGGTCAATTTCGGTTGCAGCGTGCTTCGGTGCCCCCGCTCATCCTTTCCGCGACAGGGAGCGCAGAAGATGCGGTTGGACAATGGCGCGGTGGTCTACATCCCCCGGCCCTTCGGGCCACCCCCTTCGGAAGGGGGACTCGGGCAGGCGCGCGGCAAGGTCGTGGCGGGATACAATCCGCCGCCGACTTCTGTCCTCCCTGTCTTCCAAAGAGGGTGCCTACGCGCGGCGAAGTGCCGCCCGGACAAGCGAGCGGTCCCATGCGTCCACGGCGCCCAGCGCAAGCGCGGCGCCCAAGTAAACGCATGCCCCCAGCGGAATGGTAAGGAACGGCGTGGCATTGCGGAGGGGCCAAAGAACCAACATCATCACCAGCGCCGCCACCGCCGCGCGCAGCAGTGCGCCGAGTCCTTCGCGCCAGGCGAAACCCGCCGTGCCGCGCGCGGCGCAGCCGACGAGCAACAGGGCGATGAACGCGCCGATCACAAGATTGGCGCCGACGAGAGCGGCGCCCTGCCCCGCAGAAAGCAGCATGAAGAGCGCCTTTGCCGCGCAGGCGGCGGCCATGATGATTGTAGCCACCATCTGCCGTCCCTGGGCGCGCAGATGCACCGTGGCCACGGACGATACCAGGAACAGGCCCACCGCCGCGGTCAGTCCGCCCACAGCGTACGCGCCGGGCAGGAACTTGTCCCCGGCCAGCAGCACGGTGATCGGTCCCGCCAGCACCGCGCCACCCACGGCCATGGGCAGGCCCAACAGCCATGCGGCCTTGAACACACGGCCCAGGGCAAAGCCTTCGTCCGCGCCTCCCGTCTTGCGGCTGAGCACGGGATAAACCACGGCGGTCAGGATGTCCACGAGGGGAAAGAGCATCCACATGAAACGCGCGCCGATGGCATAGTAGCCCGATTGTTCCGGCGTGGCATGCAGCCCCAGCAGCGGCAGGTCCATGCTGAAGAAAAGGGTGGCGAACAGACCGCCCGCGGCGATGGGAGCGCCCTGACGAAACAGGTAAGGAATGGCGGGTGCCTCGATGGGATACGGGACGCGCAGACCGAAGGCGCGCCATGCCCAGAATCTTCCGGCAGCTATCCACAAGGCATGAGGCAACAGCAACACGGTTACCAACGTCAGTACACGCCTGTCCGTCCACAGCACACCAACCGATGCAAGAAGGACGCCAGCGCGCAGTGCCACCTGGAGTAACGCGGGCGGACCAAAACGATCTGCGGCGGCGAAGGATGCCAAGAACATCCGCCCGTTTGCAGCAAAGAGCGCAACCATTGCCGTAGAGGCCAGTAACGGACCATCTTGACGCCACCCCAGCAACATGGCCGGCACGATGATCGAAATGCACAAGAACATCTGCAGACCTTCCGCAGCGCCAACAAGCCGTCCTGCCGCGCCCGAGTCGCGGGCGATGTCGCGGACGGCGACATCGTACATCCCCATGTTGATCCACACGACCATCAGCGGGAAGAGCGTGGTGAACAGACCGTAGCGGCCGTTGTCCTCCACGGAAAGTCCGCGCGAGATGAGCACGAAGAGCGCGAGCGTGAGCACCTTCTGGACCGCCTCGGCGGCGATCATGATGGCGAGGTTGCGTCCGTGGCTGCCCGAGGGGGAATTCATGACATCCGACGCGCTCACACCGCGCCGCGCCCCGTGATCACGATGCGGGCGGTTGCGGCGAGGATGCGCAGGTCCGTGCGGGCGGACATGACATTCAGGTAAATCAGGTCATAGCGAAGCTTTTGGCGGTATTCGGTGTCGTAGCGGCCGTGAATCTGGGCGAGCCCGGTGAGGCCCGGCCGCACGAGCAGCCGGTGCAGGTAGAGCGGTTCTTCATGCACAAAGGTCTCGGCAAATTCGGCCCGTTCGGGCCGCGGCCCGACGAGGCTCATTTCGCCGCGAATCACATTCCACAATTGGGGCAGTTCATCAATACGCATGCGCCGCAGCCGCCGGCCGACCGGCGTGACGCGGGGGTCGTCTTCAGTGGCGAGCACGGGTCCCGTCTCATCCTCCGCGCCGACGACCATGGTGCGCAGCTTGTACAGGCGGAAGCGTTTTCCGAACAGACCCATCCGTTCCTGCGCGTAGAAAGCCGGAGCGCCGCCCGTGATGCGTATCACCGCGGCGGCCACAAGAATGATCAGTGACGAAAGAACCAGCGCGGGAACCGCCACCGCCAGGTCCATCGCGCGTTTGACGAGTCCATAACCGGACCGGGCCGTGTTGGGGCTCAGCCGCACCAGCGGCAGGCCCGCGAGGCTGAACACGTCGGCCCCGGCCAGCAGCGCGAGCCGCACGTCGGGATTGACGCAGACCTCCACGCCGCGCCGGTCGCAACCCACCACCACCGCGCCCAGACAGGCATTGGGCAGCGCGGCCGTGGACAAAATAACGCGGTCGATGCGGCCCGGGTCCACCCACTCGCGCAGCAACGCGTCCGCGCCGTCACGGCCGGAATCGGGGTCGAGAGGCGCGATGCCGGCCAGTTCCACCAGCCCCGGCGCATGGCGGCGTATTTCGTCGGCAAGCAGAGCGCACTCATCCTCCGGTCCCGCCAGAAGAATGCGCAAGCGCCAACCCATGCGCTGAAGCACGGCCAGCGCGGCGGTGCGGGAAGCGGCGTACCACAGGGCAAGCAGCACCGTATCCGTCACGGCAACGGCGCGGGAAAACTGCGACATGGGGTCGTAATATAACTGCATGAGCGCGAGGAACAAATAACCGGGCAGCGCGCCCGCGAGGGCCGCGCCGAAACCGCCGAAGACATGGTCCGACGGCGCGAGCCGCCGCCGGAAATCATGCAGACCGAAGGCGTGCGCCATGGCCAGCCGCCACGCGAGAAAGAGCGGCATCCACGACAGCGCCGTATAGAGATGCTCCGGCGGAACCGCCACGCCATAGCGCAGCGCCATGGGCGCAAGCATGGCCGTGAAACTGGCCAGCAAATCGAGCGTGGCCAGCAGCACCCCGGGGCGCAGCCGGGGCGGCGCACCGGCCGGAACGGGTTTGAACAGGGACTCCATGCGTTGATAGTAAGGGGAAAGGCGTGGTTCACGCAAAACCGTTGCCTTGAATGGGGCGATCGGCGGACCGGCATGTTTCGTGGCACCCTCGGACCGCACCGCAACGCAGTGAAGGTGCGGTTTGGGGGTGCTCTTTCCGCCGGCACCACCGCAACGGGGCGGGAGCACCCCCAAGTCCGGACCTTGTCCGAACCTGGGGGTGCCACGAGACCGCGCGCCGATTTGCAGTATGGGTGCTGGGTTTGCCATATTGGAGGACGGTATGGAAAGGAGGGTGTAGGGTGATGTTCTCTCCAAATCGTCTGTTGACGCCAAAGGAGCAGGCATTGTTGCTGGGGGTGGCGCTGGCGGTGCTGGTGGGCTCGGGGGCCATCTACTGGTCGGCGCGTCGCGGCGCCCCGGCCACCGTGGCGGCGGTACGCGTTGAAAAGCCTCCGCCCGCCACGGCAAAGCAAGCGCCTGTCTCCACGGAGTCGAAAGCATCCGCGGGCGCGGACTCCGCGAAAACTTCCACTGCCCCTCCCCCGGTTGCGGCACCGCCGGTGGCACCAACGACAACGTCCGCGCCGGCCGCTGCAGTGCCGCCCCCAACACCCGCGCCGCCCCCGGAGATCGCCGTCGCGGTGCGCGGCGGCGTGCAGCGCCCGGGGCTGTTTCGTCTGCCGCCGGACAGCCGGGTGGCCGACCTGATCATGAAGGCGGGCGGTGCGACCGCCGACGCGGATCTCTCGGAGATTAATCTCGCGGCGAAACTGATGGACGGCACGACATTGACCGTGCCGGTGGGCGCGCGGCTTACCACCGGACAGGACGGCCGCATTTCCGGCCGCGGCGGGCAGCACGCAGCGGCCAATCCGGCCGCCTATCTGGCGGGCACGGCGACTCCGGAGGCGACCGGCCCCACCCCGGGCCGAAGCGCCGCCGCCAACCGGGTTGAACCCGCCGAATCCGACACCGCCCTCCCTGCCCCGAAGTTCAAGGGCAAATCCGCGGCAGGCGGCGGGCTGATGAATCTCAACACGGCCACGCAGGCGGAACTGGAATCCCTGCCGGGCATCGGTCCGGTGCTGGCGGCGCGGATTCTCGCGCAGCGCCCCTTCAAGAGCGTGGATGAACTGGACAATGTTTCCGGCATCGGCCAGAAGAAACTGGAGGCGGTGCGGAATCTCGTCACGGTGGAATGACGCAATGCCGCACCGCTGGAAAATGTGGGTCAGACACCGCGCCTGACGTCACTTGGGCATTTGTTATAAGATAAGCGTCGAGGGCTGCTGTCCCCCGCACGCCCAAGCCGACGGTTTGGCGCG
This sequence comes from Candidatus Hydrogenedentota bacterium, assembly GCA_903822375.1. GTDB lineage: Bacteria > Hydrogenedentota > Hydrogenedentia > Hydrogenedentales > CAITNO01 > CAITNO01. The sequence goes on along the minus strand of CAIJOU010000858.1, from coordinate 2,902 downwards.
AATGGCAGCCAGAAACGGTCCCGGATTCGTGAAACGAGGAGAAACGCAATGATATCAAGCCTTGTGATCGTGTGCAGCATGGCGGCGCTGGCCGCGCCGGCAGATTTCGCCCCCCGGGTGGAAACGGTGGCGAAGTACGCCGCGCGGCTGGAGCTGGACGTCGTTCCGCCGGCGCTGGAGGCGGAAAAGGCCGAACGACTCAAGGCGCTCCAGGAAAAGATCGCCGCGGGCGCGGCGGATGAGGCTGCGTACAAGGCGCTTTACATGGCCTTTGACGAAACGCGCGCGTGGCTGCTGAAGAACTCCCAGAACAAGCCGCAGCGCGCGGAGGGTGCCTTCAGCGACACGGAGACCGCATGGCGCGTGAAGGCGCCGGGCCTCACCCTGACCTGGGACAAGAAGGATTTCTCGATGACCGTCGACACGCAGAGCGGCGCGTCCTGGAAATTCCTGCCGTGCGACACCCATGACGTGGAATGGAAACGGGACCGCTTCTCGCTGACCGACGCGAAACGCCGCGAGGCGGCCGAGTTCTTCACCGGCTACGGCGCGGGCATGTCGATCACGCTGGGCGATTTCGATGCGGTGCCCGGTCTCGAGTTCCGCATCACCGCGCTGCTCATCGGCAGCGAGGTCGTGTTCGACATCGCCGCGAAGGAACCCGGTCCGGGCATGTCGATGATGCACTGGCCCAAGGCGGTGGAGACGGGTGCCACGGCGAACGACCTGGCCGTGATTCCGCGCATGCAGGGCATGCTGCTTCCCGGCGACTGGCCCGTGGCCGTCGTGGCGGAGGATTTGTGCAACTCGCGCAGCTTCTACATGCCCTGGTGGGGGCAGATTCGCGACGGCAGAGGCGTGCAGGCCATTCTTGAATCCAGCGCCGATGCAGGCGGCTGGTATCGCCACCCCAAGGGCGGGCCCACGCTCATCGGACCCAGCTGGTATCCCACGCTGGGCAGCTTCGGCTACCTCCGCAGTATCCGCTACGTGTTCAGCGACAACGCCACGCACGTGACCATGGCCAAGCGCTACCGCCAGCACGTCATTGACCGCGGCGACTTTGTGCCGCTGCGGCAGAAGCTGGTGCGCACGCCCGCGCTCGACGAGGTCATCGGTCGGCCCGTGGTGCACGTCGGCGCGCTTTATCACTTCGTGCCCGAGGCGTCCATGTTCAACAAGGAGAAGATCGAAAGCAATTACCAATTGGTCACCTACGACGAAATCCTGGCCTCACTGGAAAAGCTCAAGGCCAAGGGCATCGACTCGGCCTACGTGCACCTCGACGGCTGGGGCTATTACGGCTACGACGACGGCCATCCCGACGTGGTGCCCGTGGGCATGGAGCAGGGCGGGCTGGAAGGCATGAAGAAGGTGGCCGACCGTTGCGCCGAAATGGGCTACTTCTTCGCCGTGCATGATCAGTACCGCGATTTCTACCTCAACGCGGCGTCCTTTGACGACCGCCTCGCGGCGACGCATGTGGACGGCACCCGCGACTATACCAGCACTTGGTGCGGCGGGCCGCAGACCATTCTCAGCCCGCGCTTTGCGGCGGAATACGTCCGCCGCAACCACGACTGGTTCGCCAACCACGGGGTGCATGTGCGCGGCGCCTATCTCGATGTGTTCTCCGTGGTGCCGCTGGAGGAAAGCAACCAGCCCACCCAGCCCGTCACGCGCGCCCAGTGCGCCGAATACCGGCGCGACTGCTTTGACGTACTGCTGGCGCGCGGCTACGTGGTCAGTTCGGAGGAGCCGACGGACTATCTCGTCAAGACCATCGAGATGGTGCACCACGGCCCCTACTACACGACGCCCAACCTCGGCGGCGGCGATCCCTGCGGCATTCCCATACCGCTGTTCAACCTCGTCTACCACGACAGCCTGATGACGCCCTGGGACATGGGCGAGGGCGGCGGCTGGGGCATCCCCAACGGCGACGCGGGCCGCATTCACTGCGTGCTCAACGCGGGCATGCCCTATGTGAGCGCTGGTGCCGACGAACTGGCCATCGCGCTCACGAAAGAGGCCGCCGCGCTCCAGAAACGGCTGGCCTTTGCCGAGATGACCAACCACGAGTTCCTCGACGCCACACGACGCCAGCAGCGCAGCACCTTCAGCGACGGCACGACTGTAACGGTCGACTTTGCCGCAAAGAGCTACGAGATCAAGTATACAGAGAAGTAGGGTGTGCGCAACGTTGGCGGTCGATACCATGACCGCATAATATGGAGTGCGCCGATTCATAGGCGCTTTGGCTAAAGGAACGCGGTGAAAGACCCAAGGGACACCGGAGAATCTCTGCAGCACGAAGTTCCATGGCCGCATGCGCCGACGCATTGCCTGTCCGAAACTGGAACCTACTTCGTGACCGCCGGCACCTATTGCAAAGAACATTTCTTTCATGGTGCCGAACGCCTCGCAGTCCTGCAACGCGGCCTTCTGAAGCTCGCCACGAGATTCGGCTGGAGAATGGAGGCATGGGCGGTCTTCTCGAATCACTATCATTTCGTGGCCCATTCGCCTGAAACTGGGGGGGAAAGCCTCCGGGAGATGCTCGCTTCCCTGCACGGTGCAACGGCTGTCTGGATCAACCGGATCGAAAAGCATCCCGGCCGCAAAGTTTGGCACAACTTCCGTGAAACACGCCTCACGTACGAAAAATCCTACCTGGCGCGCCTGAACTACGCTCATCAGAACCCAGTCAAGCATGGGCTTGTCCCGGTGGCGTCGCAGTATCCGTGGTGTTCTGTCGGCTGGTTTGAACGTGTAGCGCCTCCGGCGCAGGTAAAAACGGTTTACGGCTTCAAGACGGACAAGCTCAACGTCTACGACGAATACGACCCCTGCGAAGACTGGCACTAATTATGGAGTGCGCCGATTCATAGGCGCTTTGGCT
>CAIJOU010000857.1 GCA_903822375.1 Candidatus Hydrogenedentota bacterium | reverse complement strand
CATGTACAACGCACAACGGGCGCAGTTATCCACTTTTCCACAGCCATCCACAAAAGAAAAAGTACCAAAAAGAAAAGTGCGACTGCGGCGATGATTTGCGCGTCTACCCATGGCGCGCCTAACATACAAGGGAACCTCCGGATAGCAGGTCGTCCACCGTATTTTCAACCCCGACGCGGGTTGAATGTGGAGCCCGCGCGCATAACCGTGCGCCTTCACATTCAACCCGTTTCAGGGTTGAAGAGCCGCGCAAAGGATTCCTATCCGGAGGTTCCCTTCGGTCACCTCCGGCTATTCACATTGGTCCCTGTCGGGACCCGAGAACAGAAACTCAACGGGGATAGGAGGCCTGCCTTGGATTCTTCTTTGCGGGCCTATTCAAGTAAATGACAATACTGCATCCGACTGGGCCTTGACGATAGAAAGGCCCCTGTGGGGAAACTCGCTTTCTTATCCGGTGATTAAGGAAATCCCCGCGATGTTGAAAACGCCGCAGGCACGCGGTATTGTCTTGGCACCGGAAGGCGGCGGGGCCGCCGGCATTCATGCCGTGCACGTTCCGCCCGCCGCCGGATGATGGGCCGGACTTGGCGGATGTGGGAGGTGCCCCCTGACATGGAGACTTTCGAGAAGGACTGCGGCGGGAGTGTCGAAGCGACGGACAGGCACTGGCTGCGCGACGTGGCGCTGGTGGGCCTGCTGCTTGTCGTTGCCCTGGCCGCGGTGTTTCCCGGCACCTTTCTGCGGGGGGACATTGTCGGTCCCGCCGATGTTCTCTACAACATCCCGCCGTGGAACGAGCACAAGCCGGCCGATTGGCAGGGCAATCCATACCACCTGATGCTCGACATCTATGCGTTCTTCTCGCAGTCCTACCACAATGTGGCGGCGGACCTGAGGCGCGGCGTGTGGCCGCTGTGGAATCCCTGCCAACTGGCGGGAATGCCCGTGCTGGCCAACTACCAGTCCTCCGCCTTTTACCCGCCGCGCGCGCTTCTGATCTTTTTTGACCTCCAAACCGCAATGACGCTTTTCGTGCTCCTCAAGCTTTGGCTTTGCGGGATCAACGCGTTTCTCTGCGGGCGCGGGCTGGGCCTTCCCCGCCGCGCGGGCGTGTTCCTTGCGCTGGCGTGGATGCTGTCGGGCTACTGCCTTATCTGGGCGAACTGGCCCCTAACCGACGCGGCCGCGTGGTTTCCGATCCTGTTTCTGGGCGTGGAGTGGATCCTGTGCGGGCGGTACCGGCGGGGCTTCATCACGGGCGTGGTGGGCGCGTCGCTCATGCTGCTGGCGGGACACCCCGAGACGGCGTTCACCTTCAGTTCCGCGCTCGGCATCTACTTCCTTGTCCGCATGGTGTTTCTGGCCCTGCGGGGCGGGAACCTGTGGAAGCCGGTGCTGGCGTGCGGTGCCCTGTGGGTTGTGGCCCTGCTGGTCTGCGCCGTCCAACTGGTGCCCTTTCTGGAGTACATGCTCAACAGCGCGACTTTCTTTGAACGCCACCATAAAGAAAACATGGGCGGTTATCCTTTTCGCGATCTGGGCTCCTTTTTCGCGCCGCGCTTTCTGGGCACATCCTATGAGAACAACTACTGGGGATGCCTGGATTCAAACCTCGACACCATGCTGCATCCCGGTGCGGCGGTGCTGCTGCTGGTTTCATGGCTGCTGTTCCGCCGCAGGGGCGGCACGCCGGCGTCGCCGGCCGCGGCCGACCCGTGGGGCGTGCGCCTCTTCGCATTGCTGACGGCGTCGGTCGTCGCCTTCATGCTGGCGTTTGAACTTTCCACCCTGATGTTCATTCACAGGCTGCCCCTCCTCGGCGCGGTGATACACTCGTACTACGCGGCGTTTCCGCTCTTCGCGTTTCCGCTGGCCGCCGCGTTCGGGCTGGCGCGCTGGACGGAACAACGGCGCACCCTGCGCGACATGGCCGCGCTGCTGCCCATGGTGATCCTCGCGGTGCTCTGTGTCGGCGGCATCTACCAGTTCAACGCGCCGCTGCTGCGCCGGCTCGGCACGGACGCCTATATCCTGCGCGACGCACTCATAACGGGAGGATTTGGGCTCGCCGCCGTGGCAATTCTCGCCGTGCAGTGTTTTCGTCCGGCCCCGAGGCTGACCGCGGCGCTGCTCACGCTGTGCGTGAGCGGCAACCTGCTCTACGCGCAGTGGGGCATGAACCCCACCTCACGCCACGATGACTTTTTTCCCAAGACCGACCTCACCGAATACCTGCAATCGCTGGGCCATCCCTGCCGGATTGGCGTCACCGAAGGCGGCGTTCCCGGAGGCATCCTGAATATGTACGGCATTGAGGACTGGCTCGGCTACGACGGCATCTATCCGGGGCGGGTCTGGGGCTTGCAGCACGCGCTGGGCAGGGGCTTCTGGAAACGCTTCGAACCGGCCGCATCCATTCAGTATTACCTGAATGATGACCGGTATCCGCCCATCGTCGACCCGGACGCGCTCCCGCGCATGACTTTTGTGAAGAAGCTGGACCAGTTGAGCGTCTACCGCAACACCCATTCGCTGGCCCGTGCGCGGCTGGTGGGTCGCTCCGAAATCATCGAAGACCCGGCCCGCACCTTCAAGCGGCTGAGGGAGGACGGTTTCGACCCCGCCAGGGAGGTTGTGCTGGAAACGGCCCCCAACACAGGGACGCCCGCCCCCATCGAGGGCGACCCGGGCACGGCCAGGGTAACACGGTACGAGACATCGGAGGTTGCGGTGGAAACCAATGCTGTTGCGGACGCGATGCTGGTTCTGGCGGACGCCTATTTTCCGGGTTGGAAAGCCTTTCTGGACGGCAGGCCCGTGGACATTGTGCCCGCCTATTATGCTTTCCGTGCCGTCGCCGTTCCGAAGGGGCTGCACACCGTGGAATTTCGCTACGAACCGGCCAGTTTCCGGCTGGGCATGACCATATCCTGCATTGCCCTTCTCGCGGGCATACTTTGGGCCGTGGCCGTGCTGCTCAAGAAGCTGCGGCGTTCCCCGGAAGACGTCCTCCGGCAGGTTGCCGGTACTACTCCGTAATGTCCCGTTGAACCGCGTCTCCCGGACGGGTGGACAGGCCGGGCCAGATCTTGCGGCCCGGATAGAGCGAAGTGTTGATGCCGGTGTGCACGTTGTCACCCAGGATCGCGCCCAGTTTGAGGCGGCCCGTGTCGACCAGCACCCCGCCGACCATGGACTTCACGGTCTGTCCGTCGTGGCGCACATTGGCGGTGATGGTGCCGCAGGCAAGATTGGCATGGGCGCCGATGACGCTGTCGCCGATGTAGTTCTGGTGCGGCGCGTGGGCGTCCTCCAGCAGCACGGACCCCTTGACCTCGCTCGCATGGCCCACCCCGCACCCGTCGCAGAGCACGGTGTACGGGCGTATCCAGCAGTTCGGGCCGATGGTGCAGTTCCGACCTATGTAGACCGGGCCGTCGATCACCGCGCCGGCACGGACCACCGTGCCGGAACCGATAAACACCGCACCGGAGAGCGTGGCGCGGTCGCTCACTTCCCCCTCGATGCCCGGCACCAGGCAATGGTCGAGGAAATACTTGTTCACGTCGAGCAGGTGCCAGGGGTAGCCGGTGGGAAGCCAGTAGCCCCGGGTGCGGACAACATGAAACCCGGTTGTTTCGGCCAGCACCTGCACCGCGGAGGTCACCTCAATCTCGCCCCGCACGGACGGGGGCAGGTCGCGCAGGATGTCGAAGACCTCCACCGGGAACTTGTAGGCGCCGATGTTGGCAAGGTTGGAGAACAGTTCTTCCGGCTTTTCCACCAGCCGCACCACGCGGTTGTCGTCGGTCGTCTCGTAGATGCCGTAAAGGCGCGGGTCGGGCACTTCCATCGCCAGCGCCGCGCTGTCGGACGCGGCCAGCCGCCCAATGTCCCGCGGGTCGTACAGGTCGTCGCCGTTTTGAACGAGGAAGGGCCCGTCCAGGTGGGGGGCGCACTGGAGCACGGCATGGCCCGTGCCCCGCTGATCCAACTGCTCGACGTAGGTGATCGGAATGCCCTGGTATTCACTGCCAAAGCGCTCGCGGATCATTTCCTGGCGGTATCCGACCACGATCACCACGCCGTCCACCAGCGGTGCCAGCGCCTCGATTTGCCAGGCTAGTATGGGCTTGCCCAACACCGGCAGCAGCGGTTTGGGCCGGGTCAGCGTAAGTGGGTAGGTGCGGGTTGATTTGCCCGCTGCCATAATCACAGCTTTCATCGAAGAATCTCCTTCGCCGCGATGTTACCCCACACCCCGCCAATACGGCAAGAAAAAGGTGGGTACGGCGCTGTTTGGGGGTGCTCTACGGGATGCATGCCCGTCGAAGAGGAGCACCCCCAAGCCCGAACCGTGTTCGGGCCTGAGGGTGCCACGAAAGGCGCCCCGCCGCAGACGGGGCGGGGGCATACACCCCCCAGCCCTTCGGGCCACCCCCCTCGCAGGGGGGACCAATAGCATCTGCGCCGAAAGAGTATTCGGAGCAGGAATTGGGACTGAGTCGCGGTCTACCGCGCGCGGCGACCCGCCATTATCACGAGCACGGCGAGGCTCAGCCCGCCCAGGAAAAAGTCGCCCAGGCGTTTCTGCAGGCCGACGAGGGTGAAGTCGGATTTGTTGCAGGAGCATCCGCAGGCGGGAGTGATGTTGAGATAGGAAGCCAGCTCATCCTGCGAAATGGTTCCGTCATTGCTGGTGTCAATGTCCATGAAGTCCGCGGCGGTCAACCCGGGCTGGGCGCTTTGCGCCTCCGTTATGCTCAACACCCCATCCTGGTTGGTGTCGGCCGCGGCAAATCCGTCGTACAGCGCCTGCGCCGTCTGCTTGACAGGCACGGGCTCCCCTTCTGGCGGAACCGTGCAGGGGCCGGTGGAAACGACCAGGGACACGGTCGAACCCTGGATTGCCGAGGCATTGGCCGCGGGGTCCTGACTGATAATCTGTCCGCTGGCGAAGATATCGCTGCACTGCTGGCTCACGGTTTGCACAACCAGTCCGGCGGTTTGCAGGGTGGACGCGGCCGAGTCCTGCGCAAGGCCCACCACGCCGGGCACCGTGACTTGAATTCCCGGTTCGCCCTCGCTGGACGGGGTGATGCCGACGTTGTCCACGAAGAAATTGGTTACGCCGGTGGCGCCGGTGCCGTCGGTGTGGCCCTCAAAACGGAGCACATGCGGCGCGCCGTCGGCCTTGGCCGACACGGATACCACAACCCCT
>CAIJOU010000856.1 GCA_903822375.1 Candidatus Hydrogenedentota bacterium | reverse complement strand
GCTGACAAGGCAGAGCGGCATCAGCGCGAGAAAGAAGTACAGGTAGAAGACCCGCCATATTACCCGGTCGTAATGGTAGATTTCAGAGATGTGCAATGAGGCCAGAGCAAGGGCGCAAAACAGCGCCGTCAAACAGAAATAGACATTTTCCCGGCGGCGCGGATAGTGGCGATACAGGTTAAGATGAAACAGAAAGAAAACAATGAATACGGCCACCAGCGCAATCCGGTGCCACGAGTAACTGCGTTCCAGGTTCTCCTGCCTGTCGAAATTGTCCAGTGCGCGCGCATAGTCATGCACGAGCAGTGAAAACTTCCTTGGGTTTGCCGTCGCCGTTGCCAGGTTCGGCCGACTCGCATTCGGGACCCAGCGCAATGCCACCACATTGTCGGTAAGGAGGGGCACAATGCAACGGGGGGTTGCGCCGGTCGACGGGTCCAGGTCCTGGGGGTCCGCCACGCGCGTTCCATTCAGAAACACCTGAAGGTTGTATTGATAGGGCCGCGCCTGAAGAAGGATCGGTTTGCCGATAATGTCGGGGGCAAATCGGAGTTCGAAACGAAACCAGACGGGCGTGAAAGGCACCTGTGACGCGTCGCCGCCTGCCGGATACTCGAGGCTTTCCGTCACATTCCAGCCATCATCCCCAAAGTCGGGATTCTTCCACGCCGGTTCATCACCCTTCCGAACGCGCATCCGTGTCGCTGCAAGCGTAATCTCCCCAGTCTTGGAGGCGCGCAGGGCGTCCAAGCTTATCGTCAGGGGGCCGGGGATGTTCTCTTGGTGAATGGGCTGGTCACCGACAGTGGCCGCCGGATGCGGAGCCGTTTCGGAGTCTTGGTTCCTCTCTCCGGCAACAGGTGCCGTCCATGCGGGGAAGCAAAGAAGAAACGCCGTACAAACGGAGACGACAAGGTAGAATTTTCCTGTTCTTATTTCGAACCGGCCCCCCCAAGCTATGCGCAACTGTTCGCGCGACATGCCATTTTCCCATGTTTACGGGCATTGGCCCGATCGTCAGATCAGAATCGTTTTACCGCTTGAGTATACTGCTTTCGGGGCGAAAAGCGCATTTTTCACCCAAAAGTGCGCTCCTTTCGAATACACGAATCTTCGGGCAGGACAGTCTGCAGTGCCGAACGCGGGCCATGGAGCGGTGACAATCCGCGCAGACGGCGGCATAAACTCAAAAGTATGAGTTTCGGCGGGCTTCACAGCGATCACTTGTCTCGGCCGGGATTCATGCGGGACAATGTGGTGCTGTTATTCACACGGGTCAAAGCGGTTGAGGTCTGCATGCTTAGCGAACAATGTCGTCCAAATGATCATAGATATCACGGCACATGCAGACATGGGCACCCGCGGTGACCCCAGGGGGCACCAGGCAGTACTTGCTGAAGATCTCCGCAAATCCTTGCCTGGCGCGGCGATAATAGTCCAGACCGGGGGCCTGATCGAGCCCATTGACCGTGCGTGGACCCGGAAGCCACAATGACATGAGCGGAACAATCCCTTTTGAGCCAAGATACTCTGCGCCCGCCAATAGACTCTCCAATGGCTCAATTCCCACAACAAAGGCGCTGCACGCCCTGTTCGGCCCGTACTTGTCCACGACATATTCGAGCGCCCTGAGTTGGGCAGGGCGTCCAATGTGCCGCGCATGGCCGGGGCACACCTCGGCATGAATTCGCTCATCCCAGACGTTCAGGTCCATGGCCACACGGTCAGCACCGGCATCGAACACTTCGTCGAGGGCTTCGGGCTGTTTCGGTGCGGACAGGTAGGGGTAGATCTCGCCGGGAATATTCACGATGCCGGAAATCTTGTCGATCCCGCGAATCATGGCGGCAACGTCGGCGCATTCTCCGGTGTCACTGTAACGCGAACCGCCGGTGATCTGCACATCGCCAACGCAGTTGTTCGCAATGGCCCATGCGACGATTTCACCCGCCTCTTCCGGTGTGGGGGTCGGGAAGGTCATGCCCATCATTTCGCCGAGCGCCTGCAGGCAGAAATGGCAGCCTTCATTGTTCCGGGCAAACTGGCAGGGCCATAAATAGTAAAACGAGAGGATGCCGTTTCCCTGCAAAACCGCGCATTGTCCGAAGGGCGTGCCGGAAGCGGTCTTCTGTTCGTAGAAGGCGGAAGGTTCCGGAATGGCGATATCCGTTAAGCGTGCGCCTTTGTGCAGCAGACAGGGCGTGCCCCTTTCGTTCACTCCGACTGCGAAGGGCGAACTGCTATTGGCCGTGAGATGGACCGCTACGCCGTCGGGCAGGATGATGCCGTTGCACGCGGCACAGTCTGCTGGTGGCGCGATGCGCCCGGTACGGGCGAACCTGTTGTAGATGTCTTCCGAGTAGACGATGCCCCACGTGATGAGGAGCGTCTTGAGGTCCAGGGTATCCACAATACCCGTGTCGAGTTGGAATTGTTCCAGCATCTGCGATTCCTTCTCGGGCGATATCAGGTCAGGCTGAACAGCGACCCCAGTGCCGCAAAGGATTTTGATGCGGGGAACTCACTTGGATACTTGTTGAATTGGACGTGACCGTCCATGTAGAGGACGTTGGCGCCGCCGGGAATGTGGTTGAACTGGGCCTTTTCCGTCGTTGTCGCGGCCACCACGTCCCACATGACCGGCAGCATGCTCTGCGCCAGCGCGGATGCGCCCGCGTTGTTGATGTCGGTGATCATGAAACGCTCTATGCCCTCGCGCAGCCGGTAGATGGTCGTGCCGCCGCCGTTTCCAATCGGTACCCCTGGGGTGTGGCCATGCCTGAGAACATGCCGTACACCTTCGTGTCGTTGATGTCCTTGTCCAGAAGTCCGTCGTTGTCGGGATTCCTGTCGCCCAGCGCGCCGGTGAACAGCGGCGGGTAACTCGAAAGGCCGCCCATCACGTAGGCCATCTGTGCGGAGACCAGCGCCTTGGGCAGGCCAAAGGTGCCGACATCGAAGCTGGGGTCCTTCTCCGAAACCTTGTCGAGGACGAAGCCGTAATAGAGGTAACCCGCGTCCGGTTCCGACGGGTAACCCTTATACGGACAGACTTGGCCTGGCGCGTCCCCCACGATGCCGAGCGGGTTTGCCGCATTATCGTCGGGGTCGGAGGGGCACAGCAGGACTTTCAGGTCGGTCAGGTACTCGGGATAGACCGATTTCATATATGGCGCGAGGCTGGCCCGCGTCAGCCCTCCCGTGCAGGCCGAGGGCAACGACGCGCCCCATGGCTGGTCGCCGTGCACGCGGGGAAAGAGGCCGCCGGACTCGCCCGAGTACATCTTGAAGACAACCCCCATCTGCTTGAGGTTGTTGGCGCAGCTGGAGCGCCGGGCCGCCTCACGGGCGCGCGCCAGCGCGGGCAGAAGTATTGCCGCCAAAATGCCAATGATGGCGATTACGACGAGCAGTTCAATAAGCGTAAAACCCCGACTTCTCATGGTCATCTCCCGTTCTCCCCTTCCTTTTTCGGTGGGACACTCTGCCTGATGAAGACCACCGTTTCCTGGAGTGTCCTGCTGTAAGATTCCAGTGTGTCCGCCCAGCGGCGCAGGCACTGCCGCCCGCTGTCGGTCAGCGCATAGACGTGCCTGGCGGGGCCGCTTCCCTCGACATCCCACTCGGACCTAAGGTACCCCTCTTCCTGCATGGCCTTTAGCAGCCGGTACAGCCCGGTGGCGTCGGGCGGACTGTCGGTGAACATGGCCGCGTGTCGAAGGTGCTGGGAAATCAGGTATCCGTGCAGCCCGCCGGGTGCCCGGGCCAAAACGGCCATTACCGTCGGACGCAGGAAGCGGTCCAATGTCTCGCCGGAGCAGGGGCATGGATGCGGCTTCACGGTGTGGAACCTCGTCAGGTAGTAGACTTGGTCCAGTATACACGCCCTAAAAATGGGGCGCAAGCGCACACGGCATCACAACAGCCGTTTCGGAAGGTCATGGGGTTTCATCAGGTCCGATATCCATACGCGGAATGACTACGGAGCCGCGCAGGGGT
>CAIJOU010000855.1 GCA_903822375.1 Candidatus Hydrogenedentota bacterium | reverse complement strand
GCATTAAGAAAATCACGCGTCTTGGGGTATATTTCATATGTCATGACTGACAACCACCTGACCGAAAGGATTCCATGAGTACCAAAAAGGTCGAGCGGATGAAGAACCTGAAGCTTCGCAACAACACTTATTGGTACGTCGAAAAGATGGTCAAGGTCGAGACGATTAACCGGTCCCTCGACACCAAAGATTTCAAGGAAGCCAAGAAGCGGCTGGCCGCGCTCGTTGCCAACGGCCACAAGTTCACCGACGACGAAGACGACAGCCGGAAGACCTACACAGCTTCGACGCGGCCTGGGAGAAGTATGAGCCATGCGCCAAGCTCCCGTCAAAGCGTACCCCCAACGGCGAGACGTGCCACTGCTAAAGGGTATAAACCTCATCATGGCCGACCCGGATGGGGCTACCCTGCACCTATTTCCGTGGAAGCGTCCCTGTTGTTGTGTCGCTAACGATGTGACCAAATAAGGGTACGTGTGACAATACTCGAACGGAATTGTGTTACAGTTTAGCAGTCCTATTCCACCTGATTCGCCTGGGTCGGTAATCGTTCCGAGAGGTACTCCGGCAGACAGGTGCCGCAGGGTGGATTCAGGGTGGATTAAGAAAGGAATCATTAGCCAACATGAGAACATCGAAGGGTCAGGCATGCTTCTTATCCACTGCATTACTTATAGTTGCCAGCGTTTCTCAGATGCCTTCATGGGCTGGGATGCCCACCACACCTGTCACGGGCACGATAGTCATCAACAACAACAGCAGCGCCACGAACAATCCCAATGTCACACTGGCGCTGACTTGGTCGGACGGGACCGGTTCAGGCGTGACGCAAATGCGGTTCAGCAACGACAACAAGACTTGGGGCGGTTGGGTGAGTGTCGCTGCCACTGCGGCGTGGACCCTTTCCACCGGCAATGGAACAAGGACCGTCTGTGCACAGTTTAAGAACGCGGCGGGCAACGTCTCGGTCGGGACCATTGCTGACTCCATCACGCTGGACACCACATCGCCGACGGGCACGATAGTGATCAACAACGACAGCAGCGTCACGAACGGCCGCCATGTCACGCTCACGCTGGCTTGGTCGGATGGGACCGGCTCGGGCGTGTCGCGGATGCGGTTCAGCAATGACGGTCAGAACTGGACTGCGTGGCAGTTGCCGGCGGCCACGGTCACCTACACGTTGCCCGCGGGACCGGACGGCCACCGGACCGTGCGCGTCCAATATCTTGACAAGGCGAACAACTACTCCGCCGTTTACAGCCGCTACATCCTACTGGACACGATCCCGCCCACGGGCACCATCGTCATCAACAACGGCGCGCAAACCACGTCCAGCCAGTATGTGACGCTGGGGCTGACCTGGTCGGACGGCTCGGGGGGTGGTGTGACGCGCATGCGGTTCAGCGACGACGGCACGCATTGGACCATTTGGGAGCCGCCGACGGCGACGCGCATGCACCAGTTTCCGACGGGCGACGGGTACAAGACGGTGCGGGTCCAGTACTGCGATAAGGCCGGAAATTACTCCGTTAGTTATCGCGCCTACATCTTGCTGGACACGACGTCCCCCACAGGCGGCATTGTCATCGATGGTGGTGCGGCGACCACAACCAGACCCTTCGTAACGCTGACCCTGAACTGGGCCGATGCGGGTGTCGGGGTGTCGCAAATGCATTTCAGCGACGATGGTATAACGTGGACCGGATGGAAGCCACTGGCGGCCATACGCGCCCACAGGCTTCCGGCAGGGTTGGGCTATCACACCGTACATGTACAGTATATTGACAAGCTAAACAACCATTCCCCTGTGTACAAAGCTCTCATCAAATCGATATCCACCGCCCCACCCGTGCAGATTTCGATCGATCCGGCGGCGGTGCGCACGGGTTCAACGGCAGTCATCAGGATCTCCTGGAGACCGGCCATGCCGCCGGGCGCGTTGCTGGAATGGTCTGCCTCCGCCGGACAGGTGAGCAGCACCGGAACCGGCCAGTACGTCTATACCGCCCCCTCCGAACCCGGTCGTGCATTCATCTATTTGGCCGTAACCACCGCCCAAGGCGCTTGGAGCCAGTGCGCGGTGCCGGTCGAGGTCTACCGGCAGTTTATCATCCTCAAAGCAGACGATTTCAACGACGGTGATCCGGCCAACTATGTCAACTTCACCGACTATCTGGAGACGCTTAAGGCGCGCGGGGTGAAGTCTTCGATTGGAATGATTGCCGCAGGATGCGCGCTACCCTCTATAGGCCAGCGGACAAGCGTGAGCGCCTGGCGCGCCAGCGGTTTGTTTGAGTTTTGGAATCATGGTTACGACCACGCCGAATATCCGCCGGGCGCCTCCAAGTCCTTGGTCCATGTCCTCTCTTTGGGCGACGACCTGATGGAAAAGAGTTACCTGCCGGGAACGACCTTTGAATTTATGGGGCGACCTTATGCGGAGCAGTTGGACCACCTGACGCGTGCCCAGCAGACCATCCAAGACGCCTATGGGTTTCGCATGCGCACATTCGGCGCACCGTTTAACAAGATTGACGCGAACACAACGCTGGCCCTTGAGGCCCTTGGCCAAATCGACGTGTCTTTTTTCGGCCCGTCCACTTCGAGTATCTACCTGCTGCCTCGGAATGCCGGGGAGATCGAAAGCAGTCCCGGAGTTCCCAGTCTCATCACCTACACCCAGACACATGATCTTTCAAAGCCCGTGGCGGTGCTGCAGCATCACCCGAGTATTCAAACGTTCCACGACAATTGGGGAGAGTTCACCGCCATTCTGGACCAGATCCACAGTGACGGGGGCACATTCATCCTTGCCGGAGAGTATGCCGACCTGATTCGCCACG
>CAIJOU010000854.1 GCA_903822375.1 Candidatus Hydrogenedentota bacterium | reverse complement strand
TGGAGCAGGGACCGGGCGGAGCCGGAGATGGCAGCAGCACCCGCTACCCGCCCCTCAGAAGCATCGGGGGGAGTCTCTGCGGGGGCGGCGCGCAACGCGTCCGAAACGCTCTTGTTCTGGCGCCATATTTGGCGGATGCGCCCGCTCATGTCCGCGGCGGCGGCGGGTGAGACTTCATGGGAGACCCCAGTCTGGGACACCCCCTTGGAGGACGCGCCCAGGACCGCGAAAACACCCCCGCCCGTCACGCCCAAGGCCGCAACAAGACACACCAACAGCGCAACATGCGCCCTGACGACCCCAATCCCTTTCCTCATGACGCATCCTCTCCGTCCAGTCTACGGTTTCCCCCGCGATAAGGACCCTCACCTCAACACAAGGGATACCTTTAACCTTGGACTGTTGCCAACTGCATTCGCCTTGGCAGATTCCGTGCCATCCCGAATGCCAGGCCGTTTCGACCACTGCCGTATAAGAGACAGTCATTTTTTGTGGATTACCGTATCAACGGGCAACGTCTCATGCCTCTGCGACCACAAGAACTGTCCGGAATCCGGACGCGTAAGTGTACGAGAACAGGACACACGTTAATTCGAAGTCGTCTTTCCCGGTGGTGAGAACCAAGGGGAGACTGTGGAGACAGCGCCGGGCCAAGCCGGCAGGATGTAAGGAGTGCAAGTCTCCAGCAGTGAAGACATAGCGAGTCACACTGGCCCCGAATCATGGCGCGTTTGCCGCGAGACATGTCAGCAAGCGTTGACTGGGGAAAGTGCGGGCTGGGTATTGAGCCAAGAGATTATATATTCCGGTGTGCGACGGACCAGGCGGCAGGCACGCCGTGCTCACCAGCAAGAAAAGAGACGTGCATTGGGGAGGCCCGTGATGGGCCTCCCCGTTCCTGTGCGCCGTAGCTGCGGGCTAGTCAGGCTGTGCCGCCCCGCCGCTGATCTGGCGCGCGACGCCCTCGGCCGCGCTGGCGAGCGCCTGATCCCCGATGTGGGCGTACCTTGCCGTCATCACCGACGAACTGTGGCCCAAGAGCTTCTGCACCTCGTACAGCGACGCGCCGCCGGAAATCGCCAGACTCGCGAAGCTGTGCCGCAGATCGTGGATGCGCAGCTCCGTGCCGAGCTTGGCCGCCTTGCGGATCTCCCGGAACGCGCGCATGGGGTTCACCAGCGGCGCTCGCCTCTTGTGCCCCGGGAATACGTACGGGTGGTCGCGCTCGCGCGCCGCCCACATCTCCTCGATCACGCCCCGGGCCAGCTCGTTGAGGTACACCGTGCGCTTGCGGCCGCTCTTGGTCCGCTCCAGGTAGACCGTGTTCTGCTCGCGCTCGACGCACCGCCAGGGCATTGTCATGGCCTCCCCCCTGCGCAGGCCGGTGAAGAGTAGGAAGCGCAACAGCGCCGCGACGCTGGGGCTGCGCCAGTCCTTCAGCACCGCCAGCAGGCGGACGATCTCGTCGGGCTTGAGGTAGCGCTCGCGGGCGTTGTCCTCCCTGTACTTGCGGACGGCCGCGGCGGGGTTCCTCTCCAGGTGGCCCCACTGCACGGCCAGCGTGAACATGCGGTGCAGCAGCGTCAGGTAGCGGTTGCACGTGGCCGGCGCGTTGGTGCGGCGCAGGTTGGCGTGGATGAGCTCGATATCCCGCGCGCCCACGGCGGGCAGCTGCCGCTTGCCCAGCGCGGGGATGAGGACCTTGCGCAGCTTCTGCTCGTCCTCCGCCCACGAGCGCTTGTGGACCTTGGCGTGCATCAGGTACTCCCCCAGCGCGAACTCCTCGAAGGTCGGGATGGCCGCGAGGGCGCGGCGCTCGACGAGGGGGTCAATGTCCCTCGCGATCATGGCCTTGAACTCGTGGGCCCGCTGGCGCGCGTCCTTGATGCTCACGCTGGGGTACTCGCCTATCCGGATGCAGCGCTTGCGGCCGAAGATGCGGTAGCGGAGCCTGAAGTGCTTGCGGCCGGTAGTGGCGCTTACCGCCAGGCGCAGGCCGACAACGTCGGAGTCGCAGAACTCGGTCTCGTGGGCCGCGCTGGTCGGGTCGCGCGTCAGGGCGTCGAGGGCGGTCTGGGTGAACCTGAACTTGTGGCCCGCCGACTTCTTGGCCAAGGCGGCGCCGG
>CAIJOU010000853.1 GCA_903822375.1 Candidatus Hydrogenedentota bacterium | reverse complement strand
GAGGCCTCGGAAGAGGAGATTGCACTGCTCAGGAGTGAGTTGGCGCGAAAAGAGAGGGAAATGTCCAAATAGAAGGGAGGTAAACCATGACTGCTTTCCTGGCCCTTGCGAATGCAATGGGTGCCGCGTGGTTGGGATGGATGTGGCCCATGGCGTGGCAGGCGGCCGCCCTGGCGGGCGTTGTCTGGCTGCTGACAGGGGTGTTGAGGAGGCAAAGCGCCGCTTTCAGGTGCGCCCTTTGGCTGCTGGTCTTTGTCAAGCTCATCCTGCCGCCCTCGCTTGCCGTTCCCTGGTCTCCGGCTTCCCTCGTTAACCATTTGTACGACATGACCGCGAGTGAGGCGGTTCCGGCCCACCGCCAGGAGTCGAGCCTTTCCACCGGGCCGCCAGAAGAGGGGGCGCTTCCGGGAATCAACAAGATGGAGGCCTATCTCCGCCCGAGCGGTTTTCATGCGGCGGCCGTGCTCATGTCCGCCTGGGCTCTGGGAGGTGCTGGGCTGTTCGCACTGCTGCTCCTTCAGGCACGGCGCTATACGGGGAAGGCGCTTCGGGATTGCCGGCCGGCGGACGGCCAGACCGTCCGCACCGTGGCGCTGTTGTGTGAACAGCTTGGCGTGCGGCGGGTACCCGGGGTGATGATCAGCCCTCACATTCGAATCCCGGCGGTTTTCGGTTTCTGGCGGCCGACCATCCTTTTCCCCGAATCGCTGCTGCAGGAATTGAACGACCGTCAATTCAGCAATCTGGTCGGCCACGAATTGGCCCATATCCGCCGGCGGGACATTCAGGTCGGCTGGGCGGTTTCGCTGCTTCTTTGCTTCTATTGGTTTAACCCCGTTGTCTGGATTGCCAACCTTTACCTACGGAGGGAACGTGAGATGGCCTGTGATGATGCAGTGCTGTATGCGACCCGCCAGGAGGGCAGGGAGTATTCCGCCACCATCCTGCGCGTCGCGGAGTCTTTCGACGGCAGCGCCCCTGCGGGCGCGGGATTTCTCGGCATGCTGGAGGTTTCGGACAACCTGCTGCTGCGGGTGCGTGCCACAATGGACGGAACGCGCCCGCGGCGCTTGGGCTGGCGCTCCGTCTTGGTGCTCATGCTGTGCTTCGCGGTCCTGCTTCCAATGGGAGTATGGACCCCTTCGGCGAATGCCGCCCCGGAACCGCAGACCGCCGCGCCGAACCAGGAAAGCGCGGCGCAAAGCCAGGAGGCACCCAGTCTGGTCTCTTCCGCCCCCGCCAACGGGGCGAAGGACGTGGACCCCGCCCTTGACCGCATTGTGCTCACCTTCGACCAGGACATGGCCGGCGGATTCTCCTGGACGGGCGGGCCGCCGCTCTTTCCGGAAACCACGGGAAAGCCTCAATGGATTGACAAGCGCAACTGCATGCTGCCCGTCAAACTCGAGGCGGGCAAGATGTACCGCGTGGGCATCAACTCGAAATCGCACCGCAATTTCCGCAGCGCCGCGGGCATTCCGGTCCGGCCGCAAGTGCTCGCCTTCTCGACGAAGGGCGCGGACGCCTCCATCACGGCGGGCATCGAGGCGCCCCATGTGGTGTTGCTGGTGCCAGCCGACGGCGCGCAGGGCGTGGCTCCGACGCTGGACCGTCTGACGGTCACTTTTGACCGGCCCATGGGCGGAGGCTTCTCGTGGACCGGCGGTGGAGACCATTACCCCGAAACCACCGGAAAACCCGAATGGAGCGCAGACAAGAAGACCTGTACCCTGCCTGTCAAGTTGAAACCGGATTGGGAATATGTGATCGGCCTGAACAGCACCAGTCACAACAATTTCCAGAGTGAACAGGGCATTCCACTGGTACCGATTCCGTGGCAGTTCAAAACGGCGGCCAGATAGGAGGATGGGAGATGTCCAGAAACGTGGTTCTCATTGTCTGCGTTTTGGCGGTCTTGCTGGCCTTGCCGGACGGCGCGCCATGATACCCGGCGTCAGGGACATGACCGTGCTTGCCGAGACGAAGGAGGGATAGCTTCGTTTCTTCATGGTGGACGGCGGGGCGGTGACCGCTGAATATGTGGACTCCTTCAACTATCCCCGGCGCGATGTTGAAGGGCAAACCAAACCGCAAAAAGAAGCCCCGCCGTCTCCGGAGAAGAAACCGTCGGTTCCCGAACCGGCATCTCCGCGCTAAAGCCCGTAGCCGAAAGTCGAGGCCGCCCGGATGGAGTGAAGCCGCCTAGCGCCCGCGTGCGGGGAAGAGTTCAAAACTTTCCGGGTTGACTCTGAGTTGCGCCATGCAGTCCGGCAGTGCGCGAATGTCACGCAGGTGGACACCGGGCCAGTCCCCGTAACAGTTGAGCGGATCAAGATGCACGGCCCCGATGCCCGCCCGGTTTGCCCCGACGACATCGGCGCTGTAGAAGTCGCCGACATAGATGCATTCCGCTGCGGGGAGGCCCAGTGCCCCGATTGCGTGGAGGAAGATCCCCGGGTCGGGCTTTTCGACGCCCACAATGGCGCTGTCGAAAACGGTCTCAAGATAGGGGGTGATTCCGCAGGCTTCAAGCTGTTGCCGGACCCGGCCGTCCGAGTTTGAGATGACCGACATGCGGACGCCCCGGCTTTGAAGCAGCCTCAGCGTGTCGGCCACCCAGGGCTTGGTGTACGTCCACAGGCTGGTTTCGTCGTGCCTGGCAACGAGCTTGTCCACAACGCCCGCGGCGGCCTCTTTCGGCGCGCCTGCGCGCATCATCATTTCCGTGTAGAAAGTTCCAATCGAAATCGACAGCGGCGTGCCCGTTTCGCGGATATGCATGTCGTACTGGTGCACCAGCTGGAAATGCGCCTCATAGATGCGTTCCGGGTCCAATTCACACCCATGCGCGGCGAGGGTGTCTGCGATGAGTTCCTGGTCCGGGAAGACAAGCGTGCCCCCGGCATCCAACAGCAGATAAGGGTATTCCATGTACGACGACTCCTCGTGTCACAATTGCGGGAAAGAGCAGACTGTAACAGGATGCGGGGGGGATTGCGCAAACGTGGTGCGCGGTGCTCACGCCAACAGCACATTGCCGTTGCTTTTATGGACGGTTGCGGACCCGCATCAGGAAGCAAGTTAATGAGACGCGGCAATAGGGCCGCGTGCCGGGGACACCGCCATCCCTGGCACCCACTCTACCTCCGATGTCTGATTGGGGCAGGACTGGGCCATGGCAGGAAGTCATTGCGGCGAAACAGGATGGGTACAGCCCCGTCTTCTTAATCGTCGCCTCTGGCAAGAAGGATAAGCCCGTGACCGGGCATGTATGGATTGGCCGACCATGTTTGTGCCGCCAACCGGGAAGTTGTACTATTGCTGTGATACTGGATCTGCAAAGAATGGCTCGTGCGACCCCGGGAGCATTGTGGGCGGTTGGCAGAGCCCACGAGCCCAATTTCAATGCCTGCCCGGCCGCTGGAGCGGCACGGTACGGTCTGCCAACACTTGTCTGATGCGGGTCTCGGACGGCGGACAGGCCGCTGCCGGCAGGGCCGCGTTAACAGAAAGGTTGGACGTTCATGGAGTCTGCCATAAAGAGCCTGTCCATCGTTGTGCCCGTGTACGATGAGGAGGGGTCTCTCGACAGCCTGCACGCCGAAATAACCGCGGCCATGGGCGCCCTGCCCCGGTTGCGCCATGAAATCATCTTTGTGGATGACGGGAGCGCCGATCATTCCGCCGAAATCTGCCGGGGACTGCACGCAAAAGACCCGGAACATGTGCGGGTCATCATATTTCGCCGCAATTTTGGCCAGACGGCCGCGATGGCCGCGGGCTTTGACGCCGCCACCGGCGATGTCATCGTGCCGATGGACGCCGACCTCCAGAATGATCCAATGGACATTGCACGCCTTCTGGAGAAACTGGAGGCAGGGTTCGACGTGGTCAGCGGTTGGCGACAAAATCGCCAGGACGGGCTGTTCTCGCGGCGCATGCCCTCGATACTCGCAAACGGGCTGGTATCCTGGATTACCGGAGTCCCGCTGCACGACTATGGATGCACGCTGAAGGCCTACCGACGCGAGGTGGCGAAGCACATCAACTTTTACGGCGAGCTTCACCGTTTCCTGCCCGCACTGGCAAGCTGGTCCGGGGCCATGGTTGCGGAAATTCCAGTCAACCACCGCAGCCGCCGCTCCGGGGCGTCAAAGTACGGGATTGGACGAACGGTCCGAGTGGTTCTCGACCTGATCACCGTCAAGTTCCTCATGTCCTACTCGACCAAGCCGATGCAGGTGTTCGGCACGTGGGGGGCATTCTCCCTCCTCATCGGGTTTATGGCCGGGCTGGTCACGGTCTTCGACAAGATTGTCTACGGACTGAGTGTGAACCGGAACGGCTGGGCGCTGGTCTGCCTGCTGTTTCTGCTGACGGGCATGCAGTTCATCAGCATGGGCCTGCTGGGCGAGATTAGCGTCCGCACTTACTACGAGAGCCAGAAGAAGCCCATCTACACCATCCGCGAAACCATCGGCGGAGCGTAGGACCCTTGCGCATCCTCGTGCTCAACTACGAATACCCCCCGCTGGGCGGGGGCGGCGGCGTGGCCGCGGCCAACATTGCGGAGGAAATGGCCCGGCTGGGCCATCACGTTGACTACATTACGTCCCATTTTATGGGTCTGGAACGACAGGAACAGGTGAACGGCGTCCGCGTTTTTCGTGAGCCCGTGGCGGGACGCAAGGACTACCAGACAGCTTCCATCCTTTCCATGCTTTCCTTTCCCGCCGCCGCCGTGCGCCGGGCTGTTGCGCTGCGCCGCGAGGCCGATTACGACATCATCCACACCCACTTTGCCATCCCGTCAGGTCCGGCCGGATACATCCTTTCCAAGCTCTGGCGCAAACCGCATGTGCTTTCCGTTCACGGCGGCGACATTTATGACCCGAGCAAGAAGTATTCGCCGCACCGGCATCCGCTCTTGAAACTGGCCGTGAAACGGGTCCTAAACCAGGCATCCACGGTGGTGGCCCAATCGAAGGATATCGCGGACAGAACTGTCTCCATCTACCGCCCGAAACGCCCGCCCCTGCGGATACCCCTGGGATTCAGGACGCCGCGTTTTGCCGCGGCGGACAGGGCCGGGCTGGGGCTTGCAGACGGCACGGTTTACGCCATCGCAGTAAGCCGTCTCGTGCCCAGAAAAGGCTATCCTGAACTGTTGGCGGCGCTGGCGAAATGCCGTTCCCAGCGCCTTGTGCTGCTCATCGCAGGAGACGGTCCCGAAGCCGCAAGCCTGGGCCGGCAATGCGCCGAGTTGGGCATCGAAGGCCGCGTGCATTTTCTGGGACAGGTTAGCGAGGAGCAGAAATACCAGTATCTGTCCAACGCTGACATCTTCTGTCTCGCCACCCATCATGAGGGCTTTGGCATCGTTTACCAGGAGGCCATGCACTGTGGTCTGCCCATCGTCACCACCAACGTCGGCGGCCAGACCGACTTCCTCACCGACGGAGACAACGCCCTGCTGATCGATCCCTGTGATGTGGAGGGACTGGCCGCCGGTCTGGACCGCCTCGCAGGTGATGAGGCGGAGAGAAGGCGAATGGGTGCCCGCAACCGCGAGATAATCAGGGAGTACATGATCGACGGGGTGGCCAGACAGTACCTGCTCCTGTTTGAAGAGCAGATCGCGCGCAGGAAATCATGACCCGCAAGAATGGAGCACACGAATGGCATTTGTGCTGACACCGGACATGCTGCAATGCCCGGACTGTGGCGGCAACGACATCATCGCGCAGGACACTCCGGCGACGGGGTTTCGGTGTGCGGCGTGCGGCACCTTCATGGAACGCCGGGGGCCCGTCGTAAACGCGCTCCCAAAGGACCTTTCCAGAGACACATCGGCCAATCTCGGGCATTACGAAGAAATGGCGAACAGCGGCAATTCGCAGCTCGACCGCCGTTCCAGAACCCGCAACCACCAGATCAAGTATGAGACGATCTCGGGCATTCTGGGACTTGGCGGTGATGGTCCGAGGATGACCGTGCTGGAGGTGGGAGCGGGATCGGGCGCCCACGGCGCCGAGTCTGCCCGGCTTGGTCACCGCTACGTTGGGCTCGATCTCTCGCCGGCCGCCCTTTACCGTGCCGCGCGCACGAACAGCGTCCTGGCCGAAGCTTCACTCATCGCCGGTGATGCGACCCGCATCCCGCTGCGTGACAATCTATTCGATACGGTATTCTGCGTGGCCACGCTGCATCACCTCACCGAGCCGCTGGACGGATTGCGTGAAATGATTCGCGTGCTCAAACCGGGCGGCGTCTTCTGCTTCATGGAGCCGAGATGGTGCTACCCAACCCAGTTGTACAGCTATCTCAGGCATCCCGGCGTGGAGGTTGGGACTTTCAAGATAATGTCCGGACGGCTCTTTCGCGCTCTTCGCCGGTGCGGCGTGCGCGAGGCGCGCATGACCTGTTGCGTTTACACGCCCAATCGCCCCGCATGGCTGATACCGGTGTATGGCGTGGTTGATCGCGTCTGTGCCGCCGTGCCGCCGCTCCACGCGCTTTCGGTCGTGCGCTGCACTCACGGCGTCAAGTAGGAAACACTGTCACAAATGAACTGGATTTACGGCGACAGGGCGTCAATGCGGCCAAAGCGGGAGAACGAAACACGCAAAGGCGGGCGGCGCGCCATGGCAGCATGATGAAGAAGCGAACAATAGCGGGCCTCAAGGTGCTCGTCGGGCTGTTCCTGCTGTGGCTGGTGCTGCGCAGGGTGCGGCTTGGGGAGTCTTTCGATCTGATTCGCGGAGCCGCGCCGTTTTGGCTTGCCGCCGCCGTGTGCTGTACCGCCGCCGCAAACCTGCTTTCGGTGGCCCGCTGGAGAATCATGCTCGCGGCGGCGGGCGCGCATGTCGGGTTTGCGAGGCTGGTGTTGGTCAATCTTGTGGGAATGTTCTTCAGCACCTTCCTGCCGGGTTCCGTGGGGGGCGATGTGTTCAAGGTGTTGTACATCGCCAGCCCGCGCGATTCGGCACCGCTGTTTTCGGCCACCGTGGTGTCGCGGGTCCTGGGGATGGTTGCGCTGTCCGGAACGGGGCTGGCCGTTGCGCCCCTGGCCGACGCCCGGCTTCGCGGGCAGCCCTGGTGGCCGCTTTATCTAATCATGCTTGCGGCCGCGCTGACCTGTTCAATCATTCCGCTCCTGCCCGGAGTGGACCGGCTTGGCATCAGACTGCTGCTGCGCGTGAAGTTTCCAAACAGGCTCGTCCGTTTGGCCGCCTCAATGCTGGAGCCGATAGCGGTCTGGCGGTCCCGTCCCGGCACGGCGGCCGTGAGCATGATTCTGGCGTTTCTTTTCCAGGCTGCGGGTCCGTTCATGACGCTCTACTGCTGCGTCCTCGCAATGGGCGCGCACGCGGCTCCGGCCGACGTGGCCGCCATCGCGGTCGTGGCAAGTGTTGCCTTTGCGCTGCCCATATCCCTCAACGGCCTCGGCGTGGCCGAGGGTGTGTACGTGGTGCTCCTCGGGTTGCTCGGGGTGACTCCCGAGCGGGCGTTGCCGATTGCCCTGTTGTTTCGGTTTGTGATTACCGCACAGGCACTTGTCGGGGGCTTGGTCTACTTTGTGCTGAAACGGTCCACCATGGCGGTAGAGCCCGCTCCGGAGTCGGGGCCCGCCGATTAGAACCGCCTACTTGTCGCTGTCGGCCTTGCGGGTAATGCGCATCTCCGGGGTGAATGGGGTTGCCTGCGGCTGCCTTTCCAACTGGACATTGTCCAGCCAAAAAGTTCCGGAGCCGCCCCGGTTGCCGATGCCCACCCGAAAACTGCGCGGGTCCAGGGGAAAATCTGTTCCCGCATGAAGAACCAGTTCGTAATGCTGCCAGTCGCGGGTTCCACCGATGCGCAGCAAATCCCTGAAGAAGGGTTTTCCCGAGGCGTCTTTTCCTTCCAGCATGACCCGCACGGTTCTGGACGGGAATTTCCCCTCGCGTACATCCCCGCATTTCAGCATGAACGACAGGCAGTGGACGCCCTTGCCCCGGGGCAGATAAAGACCGGGCATTCCGTTTGGGTCCCGAGCAGGCGAGAACCAGAACGTGGGCATCGGACGCTCGTCCCCGTCAATTTCCGGAGACACGGTGATTTCCAGTGAGCCAAATCCGCTGAACGCCCTCGCTCCTCCCACAATCCGGCTGCCTTCAGGCATGGCGGCGCTCTCAACGGGGCCTTCAAAATCCCCCCCGTCGAGTAGGTTCACCGTGTCACGGCCAACGAACCACAAGCAAGACTCTCCGGCGGTCCGTGTCATGCTCGCCCCCAGCTGCATCATTTCCAGATTTCCCACCTGCCCCTCTTCTTCGCTTTGCGTGACGACCCAGACGCCTCCCCCATTGCGGGCCTGAATGAACTCCTCCAGCGCATCCACAGAGGATAACTCCTCCCATCCAAGTTTGTACCACACTGCCGGCCTGTACTGAAGGTCCCGTTCAAGATAGCACTTCAGCATTCTGAGCGGCCGCCAACCGGACTGCACCCCGACAAACGCCACGGTGTCTCCCGGGTGCGCAAAGGATGAAATCACTCGGGAAATGGTGCGCTGCCCCTGATCCGTGTAGCCCACGTTCCGCCTGGAATAGCCTTCCGCGTTGTCGGCGTACAGAAAGACCGCGTACAAAACAAGCGCTGCGGCCATTGCCCTGGAACCGCTTCCCCACTTCCCAGAAAGCCGCCTTTGCGCCGTCTCGGCAAGCGCGGAGATGCCGAAACCCGAAAGTATGGCAAGGGCCACGATTTGCACGGAGAAATACCTGGCCGACCAACTGTGGCCAACGCCAATAAAGAAGAATGGGACGTGAATCAGAAGGAGCGCACCCAGCAAGCATGCGAGGGGCCGGTCAACTTTCCAGACTTGGACCAGCCCGATCAGCACGAGAAAGAATGCGACCCGAAAGAGAACTCCGGGGGAACCGGAGATAAAGGGTCGGAAGCAGGATCGCCAGTAGAACTGCCATTCAAGTTTGTATGCGTGCGGGGTCGAGGGCGGGACCTTAAGGGACTGCGGCGCCTCTTCCGAACCGGCGGTGCGAGTTTCGGAAAGCGGAGCGGTTCCGGGCGTGGGAAGGACGGCCGCCGCGGCCGCAGCGTCGTCAGAATCCAGGTCTATCAAGTGCCGCACCCTGGCGAACTGGCGACTGTCGATCATGGACAGGGAGGGTAGCGCCGCGCAACTCGCACCCAGAAACGCCGCACAGCACAGCAGGCTAACGCGCGTGGCGCGCGACCGGAGCGGCGAAGATTCTTCCGTCAGGATTATCAGTGCTCCCGCGCCCACGAGCGCGCCAAGGGCGAAAAGAAAAGAAAGGTGGTTGAACAGGCCCAGGAAGGAGGCGAGAAAGACCATGGACAGGGGCCAGCGTCCGAAATGGCGCACAGCCGAATACACGGCGGCAAGCAGCATCACGGCGCAGAGCATGGAAAAGGCATAGTAACGCGCTTCCTGGCTGTAGGCGATGTGGCGGGGGAGGCCCGTGAGGAAGAGGGCCGACGCCAGCGCAATGGCATAGCCGAAGCGTTTCCAGAGCAACAGGAATGCCGCCGCGATGGTGGCGACCCCAAAGCACACATGGGGCAGGCGCAGCACGAGTTCATCGGGAACTGCGGGGGAGCCAAAGAGGTCAAGCATCGTTTTGGCCGTGGCGGCCATGAAAGGGGTAATGTTTCCCCTGAAGAGTTCGGCATAACTGCCGTGGGCCCACTTCAGCGTGAACACCTCGTCCAGCCACACCGGGCGGCCCAAGCCCCACAGACGCAATCCAAGGGAAGTGACAGCAACCGCGCAGAATACCCCCCATTTTGCCCAAAGCAATGGGGCAGTTGCCGGGCTTGCGCCGCGCGTTTCAGGATCGATGCAGGCCACTCTGCCCTCCATGATGTTCCACAACGTCCATTTGGATATCCGGTACCGCGTCCCAGGTGCTCGTCCGGATCACTGAAGCCGGAAACGATTGTACATATCCTGACGCATCTTCGGGTACTGGGCTGCGACAGTTCAAGCGTGCTCCCGTGCGGAAGCGCTTTTGTCCCCATTCTTGACCCCACTCCGATTCCAACCCGTGCTGAAACCGGCAGGCACGAGGCAAAGGCAGTATTCCTGCCGGAATCTCCGGTCACCTGCCACTCAGCCTGGATGATGTCTCTGGAGCGACTGGACCCTGCGGCCAAACGCGGACGTCAGGAGGATTTCTTCCTGGGTACCGCCTTCTTCTTGGGCGGTGCGTTGAGTGTCTTGCTGAGGTTCTCAACGTATGCGTCCACCATCCTCCCGAATTCGTGGACCACCACCGGAGCGACGATGAACTTGACCAGGCCGGGCAGCGGTATTTCGAGTTCGCCGGTCGTGACCAGATCAATGCGCGTGGTCTGCGCGTCCAGCGCTTTAAGCGTCCACTTTCCCTTGACGCTGCCGTTCCCCTCGCCCTTCACGGGCGTCCACTTTACGGTGCCCTTTTCCCGGTCGTCAACATACTTGCAGCCATAGACCGTCTGGATGGAGAATCGATCCACCCCGATCTTGCGCATTTCCCACCGGAAAGCATTGTTTCCCAAGTCCGCCAACTGCTCCACATTTGGGAAATGGCTCACAGACTTCGGCACATCCGCCAACAGGTCAAATGCGCGGTCAAAAGGACAGTTCACTTCAAAACGTTTCTTGAAATCCACACTTGCTGTGAAAGCCATAACAGAGGGTTCCTTTCCATAGGTGGTCCGCTTGTTTCATGACGCCGAAAACTATCCCAGGAAGCTCTTATGCATACTGGCCGCAGCAGGCCCGCGCAGCCGGTCTTTCCCGTGAATGCGGCAGGCCTGAGGAACGCGGCGAATCACCGGATTCTCGCTGTTCCGGAACGAGGACGGTTCAAGTGCGCCTGCACAGCCTCATGCCTGCGTGCATCATCCACAGCCGTTGGGACGGCTCCCTTTCATTCCAAAGCCATTCACTGGCCGGAAACACTCTCGTACCAGCCCACTTCAACCCGTTCAATTCCTTTCAGAAGCGTGGGAAAATCTTTGGGCTTGAGTTGAACAAACAGGTTGTGTCCGCCGCGCAGCACCTCCAGGCAAAGCTTCATGCTGTCCCTGTCCTTGTCGGTGTAGACATCCGTGCGCGATTCCATCACGACCACGCACCGCTCCACGAGATACAGCATTCCCGTCAGCATCTTGACATCTGAAAGCGCACTGAACAGGCGAATCACATTGTCTATGAGGGTGCGAACGGTGCCTTCGGGAACGCCGGAAATAAGCCGCAGCATGGTTTGGCGGTATTTCTGCGATGATTTCTTGCCTCCCAAAACCCCCTCGAGTTCCGGTCGTATCGTTTCGGCCACCGCCATCAGGCAGGTCTCGAACTGGCGGGTCTGTTTGATGGCGTCAATCGTGGCAAGCCCCGTGCTGACAATCGCGGGAAGATGGAAGCTGAGCCGAAGCATGGAACTGATGGCCGCTCCTATCAGTGGTTTGAGTCGTCCCGGGGAACTCAACAGATGGATTAGATCATCAAACGCCTCATCCATGCGGGTACGGTCTTTGGCGGGGGGGTACAGGCTTGCCAGAAAGAATTCACGCAGTGCATCCAGCATGGCATCAGGAATGATTCCGAATTCAGGAATTTCTCGCAACCGTTCAAGTTGATACCGCTGTCTGATCTCCTCGCGGTAGAACTCAATTATGGCTGTTTCAAGCAGACTCTTCTTGTCGCCCATAGTTGTCAACAGGCTCCCTATGCTCTAAGCCTTGACCACCCGAGCCGTCTGTTCTGGCAAGACACACTCATGGCGTTATCGACTGTGATTTATTTGAACATGCTGCACTTTCAATTACTTCCCGTTTCGAAGATTACGTATTTGAAATGGTTGGGCGGGAATGACGGAAGGGCGAACTGGCTGATTCTGCCTGCCCGTCCATAATGTGGGCATTGGTGCCCGTTGTCCCCCGTGTCAGGATGGAAATATCCGGCGTGGTCATCGTTGTTTTCCGAAATTGGAATAGTGTGGATTTTTCGTGCCAGTGGAAGAAGAGATCCCACAAGTCACAGAGGG
>CAIJOU010000852.1 GCA_903822375.1 Candidatus Hydrogenedentota bacterium | reverse complement strand
GGAATAGGGCTTGCATTGCACCGTTAACCCCCCTCGCCACCCCCCAAAAACACGAAACGGGCCGCCGACCTTTTGGTCGGCGGCCCGTATTCTTGTAAATGGTGCCGGAGAGAGGACTTGAACCTCCACGCCCTTGCGAGCACATGGACCTGAACCATGCGTGTCTGCCATTCCACCACTCCGGCGGGGCGACATGATATTACCGGAGAACCCGTGCCCGAGTCAAATCAATCAGGGTGGATTTATGCCTGCGACAACGATACCGTTTGCAGGACCATCCAACCGAAAGGCAGCAACCGGTTTTGAACGGCTGTCCGGCACGTCCCGCCGCCGTTCCCGGGTTCGGCACCCCCGCCGCGACTCAGGGATTTCGCGGGCATAAATCGGGGAATCCCCTACCCATAACACTTCCTTCATAGGCTATAACCCTTTGCAATTGCCGTGCATTCTGCCATGGCCTCCTGCTACCATTGTCTGAGACGGTCTTCTTCATTATGGTTCTGCATGGCACAGGGGCGCAGCGATTGCGGATACAATTGGAGGTTGAGCGATGGCCGAGATAGACAAGTACTTGATGATGATGGTCGAGCACGGGGCTTCAGACCTGCATTTCTGTTCGGGCTGCAAGCCCATGTTTCGCAAGGACGGCTCGATCGTGCGGTTGCGCGACGACGAGGTCAATCCGCAGCGGGCAAAGACAATGCTGTACGAGATTATGCCCAAGCGCAACGAGGACGAGTACAACCAGACCGACGACACCGACTTCGCCTACGAGCTCACGGGATATGGAAGATACCGCGTGAACGTGTTCACCGACCACAGGGGGCCCTGCGGCATCTTCCGGCTTATCCCGTCGAGCGTGCTCACGCTGGAGCAGCTGCAGCTTCCCGAGGGGGTTAAACGGTTCTGCACGCTTATCAAGGGGCTGGTGCTCGTGACGGGGCCGACGGGCAGCGGAAAATCCACCACGCTGGCCGCGATGCTCGATCATGTCAACAAGAACCGCGACGAGCACATCATCACCATTGAGGACCCGGTGGAGTTTGTGCACCAGAACCACCGCTGCCTCGTCAACCAGCGCGAAGTCCACACGCACACGGACAGTTTCAAGGCGGCCCTCCGCGCGGCGCTGCGCGAGGACCCCGACATCGTGCTGGTCGGCGAAATGCGCGACCTTGAAACGACCCACATCGCCATTGAAACGGCGGAGACGGGACACTTGGTGTTTGGCACGCTGCACACGACCACGGCCGTTTCGACGGTCGACCGGCTGATCGACCAGTTCCCGCCGGACCAGCAGCAACAGATTCGGATCATGCTCGCCGCGACGCTGAAGGGCGTGGTGGCGCAGAACCTGCTCAAGAAGAGGGGCGGCGGACGGGTGGCGGCGCTGGAGGTGCTGATCGTCAACCAGGCGGTTTCCATGCTGATCCGCGAGGGCAAGAGTTCGCAAATCATGAGCATCATGCAGACCGCGCGCAAAGAGGGCATGACCCTGCTCAACCAGGAACTCACGCGGCTGGTCAAGGCCGGCGTGGTGGACCCCGAAGAGGCCTACATGAAGTGCGCGGACAAGCCGGACTTGGTTAAGAACCTGGAAGCGATCGGCATTTCTTTCAGCCCGCCGCCCTATTGAGCGTCAGCCGCCTGCGGCCGCGCTCTGTCCCGGCCCCTTGTCGAGGCGCTTCAGTTCCTCGTCGATGAGGGCGCGGCCCTTGTCCTCAAGGCTGGGCATGGCCCGCACCTCCCTGTAGGCGTCGCGCGCCTCCGAAATGCGGCCCAGCCTTACCAGCGCGCGGGCGATGGCCCACTTCACGTCAATATCCCCGGGAGACTGGGCGGCGGCCTCGGTAAGCATGCCAACCGCCTCGCCCGTCCGGTTTTGCCGCACGCGCATATCCGCCCACTGCACCGTGAGGGGGGCGCGCATCTCGCCGGGCAGGCACGTTTTGGCCGTTTCAAAGAGCCGTTCGGCGCGTTCAAAGTCGCCAATGTTGGAAAAGACAATGGCAAGGTTGAACGCCGATGAACAGGCACCCGGCTCGGTCAGGGGCCGCTGCTGCAGGACCTCAAAAAGGATCACCGCGGACCAGCCAAAAGCCTGCGCCGGCGGCATCGGCCCGGAGGGATCGGCGCCGCGCACGGCGGAGGCAAGCACAAGCGTGGCATTCTCCAGCGCCTCGGGGCCGCGCCGCAGCACCAGGTCAACCGAGGCCACGCGGGGAAGGGGCTTCTCGGTCGGATGCTTTTCAAGCGCCCGGCATGACTGCTGGATGGACTCTTCGAAAGACTTCACCCGCCCATGGCCAAATGCGAACCGTGCATAGTTGGTCCAAACTTCGGGCAGGCGCGGAGCCCCCAGCACTGCCGCGCGGTAGGCGTTCTCCGCGCCGTCAAGATCGTGGTAGCCGTTTTCCAGCACATTCGCCAGAAACAGGTGGGCGGTGGCCAGCGCCTTCCGGTCCGGTTCGGGCCGCCGCCGCAACCAGTCGACCTGCTCGGTAAGCAGGGCGCGCAACCGGTCAAAACGCTGGTGGTCGCGGGCAAAATCCAAGAACAGCGGCCACGTGTCCTTGTCGCCGAAATTGGCCTGGGCCGCCCTCGCAAATGCGTCCTCGGCACCGTCAAGATCACCCAGGGCTAGGCACACCCTGCCGAGATTCCGGTAAAGCCCGGCGCCGTTCTCCCGCACCTGATTGTTGGCAACCGCGCGGCGCAGGTGGTCGCGGGCCGTTTCCCAGTATTCCTGCGCGTGCGCGCGCACGTCCTTCCGTTCCTGCGCGCCCAGCACCGTGGCGCAGAGCGAGGCGGCCCGACCCAGGGTGTCGTCTGCGGCGGCCAGATTGGGGCACAGTGCCAGCGCGGCCCGGGCCTCGCGCACAGACTCATCGAACAGGGACAGTGCCTTGGCGGTGTTCTCCGGAGTGTCCGTGGGCG
Source organism: Candidatus Hydrogenedentota bacterium (assembly GCA_903822375.1). Taxonomy (GTDB): domain Bacteria; phylum Hydrogenedentota; class Hydrogenedentia; order Hydrogenedentales; family CAITNO01; genus CAITNO01. Next base: position 2,857 of record CAIJOU010000852.1, on the reverse strand, counting down.
CCGCCTGCGCAATCACAAGTTTCGCCTCGGCCAGCGTCACATGCACCATGACCTGGTTCGGATTGAGCCGGAGGGACTCTTCGAAGGCGCGGCAGGCGCCGGGCATGTCCCCGTCTTTCATGAGGCATTGCCCCAGCCGCCATGGAAAATCAGCGTTCCAGGGGGCCACGCTGCCCCCCCAGGAAAGGCAGTATCGGGCCATGTTCTTCTGCCCCGTGCCCTGGGCGCCCACACCCTGGTGGAGATAATACTGGCCCGCAAACTCGCAGGTGCCCAGAAACGCGAACGCCGCGGTCACCGCGATTGCGGCGTAGCGCCACGGGGCGGACAAACGCGTGATACCGGATGCCTCGCCGGTCGGCGGAGAGGACGCCACGCCGTCGAGCAGCCCGAACGCCATAAACAGCACGGAAGCCGACACCGGCAGCCGCAGGTTGAAGCCAAACATGCCGTCGACCAGAAATGCGGTGAACAGGGCGGCGAACATCCAGCCAAGGCGCCGACGGTCACGGTCCCCCCCGCTGAACGCCATAACGAGGGCCATGCCCGCGCCCAACAGCATCAGGGCAAGGTACACCCCCGCTGCCGGCAGCCCGGCCTCCGCCGCCAGTTCGAGCAAATCATTGTGCACGTGGTAGTTCATGCGCAGATCACGGGCAAAGAACTCCTGCTCATAGGGGGTCCAAAAACGGGGATTGACCACCTTGTACATGCCCGGCCCGCAGCCCTGCAGCGGCTTCTCCATCGCCATGCGCGACGCACCCACAAAGGACTGGTAGCGCAGCAGAATGGAAGTGTCCAGCGGGAATGCACTGCCGGTGCGCGCCTTGAGCACCGCCATGAGCCCTGCGGCGCCCGCCACCGCGATCAACGCCGCCAGCGCCAGCGAAACGGCGGCGGCCCGTCCCGGCCGCCGCGGCATGGCGCGCCGGACGACGGCGGCAAGCACCAGCATCCCGGCAGCCCCGGCCAGTGCCAGCAGGCCGCCGCGCTGTTCGGTGTAGACAAGCCAGGAGACATACCCCACCAAAAGCGGCAGCGCCCAGAACCAGCCGGTTCGCAACAGGTAAAGCGCCACTATAATGACCAGCACCAATGCATGGGCGGCATAGTTGGGGTTGCCGAAGGGGCCGGGCAAATGCCGGTAGGCTTCGCTGTTCCGATCCCCCCAGGGGAAGGGGTCATATCCGGCCGCCTGCGCGGCGGCGTACAAGGAGGCAAAGCCCACCGCGATGCACAGCGCGCGCAGCGGCTTGCGTGCCTCTTCAGGCGAATCGTAGAGCTGGGTGGCCACGAAATACAGCACGAACAGGGATACGAAGCGGCCCGTTTCCACCAGCGCAGCCCAACGGAAGGCCGAAGTCAGCGCCGATGCAAGCAGCAGCGCCACAAACAGGGCAAGCATTTCCTGAAAAAGGCGGGGCCGCCGGAACGGAATCCGAAACCAGCCCATCGCCAGCAGCCAACCGCCGCCGAGTGCCAGTGCGCCCCAACTCAGCGCCAGCCATTTAATGTCGCCAGTCGCGTCATGCGTGTACGCGTACATGAAAAGTACAACGGCAAGAAGATACGCATTAAACAGTCCGCGGAAGATGCGGTAGATTATCTCTTGTGTTTTCGGCACTGATGACGCTCCGGCATTACACCCTGATTTCGGGCCATGCTAGCACCGCGACACCGCCCGTAGCAAGGCACGGCAATGTCCGATTTGCATCGGCGCATGTTTTCAGAACAGAATGTCTGGCGTTGGAATGCACCGAATCATCGGGGGCAAACAGTTCCGACACGGGAAAGGAATGATTGTGCGGTATTCCCTTCTGGACTTGAACGGCGCACTGATACTGGGAGCGGGCCTGGGCATGCTGGCGTGCTTTTCCCTGGACTATTTCTTTCATATTCCAGCGGGGGGGACGGCGATCGGCATCATTGCCGCCGCCACGATCGGTGTCGGCTCCGTTTACAGCAGCAGCATGCGCAGCCGTGCGCGGGACCGCGCCCGCAGGGAAGCACTGAACCGAACCTTGCCCGGAGCGGGGAATGGAAACACGGAAAAGTAACCTTCGGCGTTGACCCGTGCGATATGCCAAACACGACGCCGCTCAACCAACCCCGGGCCGCTGATGCCGCCGGGCAACAGGCAGCACACAGGACTATAACCATGAATAGACTGCTCATTGTCATTCTGGCCGTCACACTGCTCCCCCTGTCCGCCGTGGCGGAAGCGCCCGTGAAGGCACTCGTCATCACGGGAGGACACGGCTTCGAAAGCGCGCCTTTCGACGCCATGCTGAATGCCCTGCCGGGTGTGCAGTGCACCCATGTGGATGTCCAGGATGACGGAAAGATCTTTGAGGAAGCGCCAAGCTGGGCGTACGACGTCATCGTTCTCTACGGCATGGGCCAGAAGATCTCCGACAAGAGCAAGGAGAACTTCCTGGCGCTGCTCGACAAGGGCGTGGGATTGGTGGTGTTGCACCACGCCATCGCCTGCTTCAATGACTGGCCCGAGTACTGGAAGATCATCGGCACGCACTACTATCTGAAGAACTACACGGAGAAAGGCGCGGAACACGCCCAGAGCACGTGGAAGGAAGGCGTGGATTACAAGCTGACGCCGGCCGACAAGGACCACCCCATTATGAAAGGCGTGACGCCCTTCACCGTGCATGACGAGACCTACAAGGGCTTCACGACGGAGCCGGACAACCACCTGCTGCTGACCGCGGAAGGCCCCAACACCCAGCCCGACTACGCCTGGTGGCGCACGTACAAGAATGCCAACGTGTTCTACATCATGCCGGGCCACGGTCCCACCATCTTTGCCGATGAGAACTACCGCAAGATTGTGGACCAGGCG
>CAIJOU010000851.1 GCA_903822375.1 Candidatus Hydrogenedentota bacterium | reverse complement strand
TTGTCACAAGGTTCACATCGCCGGGATTACAGGGCGTCATAGACACTGTCTTCGTCGTTGTCCCACGTCTTGGCGAAGGCATCCTCCTGAAGTTTCATCCATTCCGACGCGTCCCGGCTGTCGGTATTGGCGGCCGCGAAAACCACAATCACCTCGCCCGGCTCGAAATGGGCAAATTGTTCAGGCAAAACAACTTTGCTGCCGTCGTATGCTGCCTTGATTGCCAGCATGATGAAACTCCTCAAGTCGTGTTCACCGCGCACATTTCGATTATATCATGGAAAGCAGAGGCTGAAGTTGCAAGCGAATGCCGCCCCAAAGCCCGACATGACCATGGCTTTGTATCTCAATATCCCATCGTGCCGCCGTCCTTGCGGGGGTCGGAACCGCCGAAGTGGCGGCGGGGATTCTCTTCCCGCCAGATGCCCTGGTAGCCGCCGAAAGTGTCGGTGTTCTTGTTGATGTGGTGGCCCATGTCAGCAAGCTGCTGTTTCACCGTATCGGAAATGGGTGGTTCAAGAATCACCGGCCGGGCTCGATGTCCGTGCGGCCCCACGGGGTGGACCCGCCGAACAGAGAGGGACCGTCATCTGTTATCCAGGGTGTCGACTGGCTTTCCGTGCGCCCGCTCATTAAGAATGCGCCGGTTATTTCAAAGCCCGGGCCGGTGGACTGAACAGGAGCAATAAAGGGGACGGCACGAAATATCCACTTGAGGGCCGCGGGCACCGGTGAAGCCACCGCGTTCAGGCCTCTGTTTTGAATGGTGCAATGGGGCCTTGAACTGGAATCGGAGAACGTGCCCGGCGGCTCCTGCCGTCCGGAACGCCGGAAGCGCGGTGCAAACCGATGCGGAATACCCGCGCTTCACGGCATGTTGCCATAATCGGGTCAGGGAATCCTGAAAGAAAGGCAACGTTCATGGGCAACAGGACCAACTATAGACGGGCAGGCATCAGCGGACTGCTGCTGGCCGCGGCGGCGTTTGCAGGATGTTCAACGGCAAATCCCCCGTCCACGGCGGAGAACGTAACGCTCACCCGCTACGCGGGGAAATGGTATGAAATCGCCAAGTACCCCGTAATCTTTCAGCGGGGACTGGTGGCGGTGACGGCGGACTACACCCTGCGCGACGACGGCAAGGTGACCGTTTTCAACCGGGGGCTGAAGAACAGCTTCGACGGCAAAGAATCTACGATCAGCGGTGTGGCCGCCCCCGCGGACATCACATCCAACGCCAAGCTCAAAGTGCGCTTCGACCCGTTCCCTGTGTGCCTTTTCAGGGCTGACTACTGGATTCTCGAGGTGGGCGCGGACTACGAATACGCCGTGGTTTCCAATCCGTCCAGGAAGTACCTGTGGATTCTGAGCCGCACTCCGCACATGGACCAGACCGTTTATAACGGCATTGTTGCAAGGCTGGGCCAGCAGGGTTTCGACACGGCAAGACTTGAGTTGACGCCGCAGCCTTAAGGCATTCAACAGGGAGCACAGATTACATGGCGTGCATGATGAGGTCGCTTGGGCTTTGGCTCTTCGGGTTCGTGGTCTTTGTGTGCATGGATATGTGCTGGATTGGTTTCGTCGCCTCCGGACTGTACCGCAGTCAGCTGGGCTCCTTCATGAACATCGTTGGTGGGCGATCCGTGGTAAACATTCCCGCCGCGTTGGCAACCTGGGCCTTAATCATTACAGGCGTACAGGTTTTTGTGCTTCCGCGGGCGGGCCAGGCATCGGCCGTCTTTGTGTTCTTTCTTTGGGGCGCTCTGTACGGATTCGTTCTCTACGGCGTTTATGACCTTACCAACTATGCCATCGTCAAGGGTTGGCCGTTGACCATCACGCTCGTGGACGTGCTTTGGGGAAGTTTTGCCTGCGCCACGGCGACGCTGCTGATGGGGGTGGCGGGCCGAATGTTGGGATTGCTCCGGTAAGCACCCGTTAATAGCCCATGGCGCAGCCGTCCTTGCGCGGGTCGGAGCCGCCAAAATAGCGGCGCGGTTCCTCTTCGCGCCAGATGCCCTGGTAACCGCCGAAGGTGTCGGTTTTCTTGTTGATGTGGTGGCCCATGTCGGCAAGCTGCTGTTTCACCGTGTCGGGGATGAGCGGCTCCAGCGTGACCGTGCCCGCCTCGGTGGCCTTGAAGCCCTGCGGCGTGGACCCGCCGGAATGCTCGACGCGGGGCTGCTCGCCCGCCTGCTGCGGCGACATGCCAAAATCGATCATGTTCATCAGCACCTGCGAGTGGCCCTGCGGCTGGAAATCGCCGCCCATCACGCCGAAGGAGAACACGGGGCGCTTGTCGCGCGTAACGAAGGCCGGAATAATCGTGTGGAAGGGGCGCTTGTGAGGTTCCAGTTTGTTGCGGTGGTTCGGGTCGAGGCTGAACGACATGCCCCGGTTTTGCAGAGCGAAGCCGAGTTTGTCCGGAACGAAATGCGAGCCCCAGCCGTGGTAGATGCTCTGGATGAGCGACACCATGTTGCCGTCCTTGTCGGCCGCGGTGAGGTAGATGGTGTCCTTGCCGGTCGGGTCGCCGGGGGCCACGCGCGCGGCGGCGCGCTTGGGGTCGATCAATTTGGCGCGCTTCTGTCCGTACTCCTTTGAGATGAGCTGCTGCAGTGGCACGTCGGCGAAGTCCATGTCGGCGTAATAGGTGGCGCGGTCCTCCCAGGCCAGCTTCTTCGCTTCGACGAACAGGTGCAGTTGCTCCGCCGAATTGGGCGTCATGGAACCGATGTCGAAGGTCTCCAGCATGTTGAGGATTTGCAGCACGCTGATACCCTGGCCGTTGGGCGGGATTTCCCAGACGTCGTAGCCGCGGTAGTTGGTGCTTGCGGGTTCGACCCAGGTCGCCTGATGCTCCTTGAAGTCGCGCAGGCTGAAATGGCCGCCGTTGGCCTGGGAGAATTTCACCATGCGCTCGGCGGGCTCGCCCTCGTAGAAGGCCCGCAGCCCGTCACGCGACAGAATCTCGTAGAACGCGGCAATGTCCGGGTTCTGGAACATCTCGCCGTAGCGCAGCGGATGCCCTTGCGGGGCAAAGGTCGCGGCGAGTGTGGGGAATTTGGACGGCTCGAAGCCCCATTCATCGGCGATGATGGACGTGACGGGGAATCCCGCGCGGGCGTAGCGGATGGGCGCCTCCAGCAGCGTGGCGGGTTTCAAGGTGCCGAAACGTTCCAGCAGCGCAGCCCAGCCGCTCACGCACCCGGGCACGTTCCACGCGTACGGGCTGTATCCGGGGATAGAACTGAGGTTCAGCGACTTCGCCTTGTCCAGCGTCCACTCATAGGGCGCGCGGCCGCTGGCGTTGAGGCCGAAGAGCTTCTGCTCCTTTTCGATCCAGAGAATGGCGAACAGGTCGCCGCCGGGACCGCAGTTCATGGGCTCCACCACGCCGAGCATGGCATTGGCGCAGACGGCCGCATCCACCGCGTTGCCGCCCGCCTGCAGGACGGCCAGCCCCGCCATGCTCGCCAACGGCTGGCTCGTGCAGACCACACCGTTGCAGCAGGCCACGGAGGACCGGTTCTGGTTGCGCCGGCTGACGTTTTCACGGTTGGTCTTCTGTGCGTCCTGCATGGTCTTCTCTCCGGCCCGCGCATTAAGGCCGCCGACCCATGCCGCCGCCATACACCTCAGGACTTCCCGTTCCTCTTGTGTCAGGTCGGTCATCCCAGC
>CAIJOU010000850.1 GCA_903822375.1 Candidatus Hydrogenedentota bacterium | reverse complement strand
CTGTTGCAATCAGGGTTCACCGGATTCTGCCCGTTGGAGGCGATCCTGCGGAAGTGCGGGGTTCCTTCCGGCGGAACGCCCGGGTGTAACAGCAAGAAATAGAATCGAAAGGTTAGTTATGAAAACCACAGCCGCAGCCGCAGTTACTGTTCTTCTTTCATTCCTGGCGCTGCTGCCCATCGGGTGCGGCAAAGCCGCAAACCCGAACCATACAACAGAGGCAACGTCCTCCTCGGCAGTCGTAACGTTGTGCGACACCAACTTTGCGGCCCAGACCAAACAGGGCGTTGTGCTGGTTGATTTCTTCGCAACCTGGTGTCCCCCCTGTCGGCAGCAAGGACCCATCGTGGAAAAGGTGGCCGAGCAACTGAGGGGTAGGGCGGTGGTGGGCAAACTCGATGTGGATCTTGCGCCGGAGACGGCGCGCAGGTTCAGAATTGATGGCATTCCCGCTCTGATTGTCTTTCGGAATGGCGAACCCGTGAAACAATTCGTGGGCGTGACAGAGGCCGATGAACTCGTTGCCGCAATCACGTCTGCGCTTGCAGTCCAACCATAGAAGGGAAGATTATGTTTTGGAAACGAAACCATCAGCCAGAAGGTGGGAATGTTATGGCACCGGAATTGCAATCGCCAGGGAGCAAGGCCGTCAATGCCTTCCGCAAACCCCCGCACCGTTTGAATTGTGCACAGGCCGTGGCGCATGCTTGGGTTTCCGATCCGGCGTCGGCTCAAGCGACACTCGCCGAGCATGCCGACCATGGCGGCGGCAAGGCCCCCGCTGGTGAATGCGGCGCGCTTTTCGCGGCTTGCCGGGTCGCGACACGCCAAGGCCGTAACGACACCACCGTGCGGCAACGTTTCGCCGCCGTTCACGGACACACCGCCTGCCGCGAATTGCGTGCGCGCCGGGTCGCCTGCGAAGAATGCGTTCGTGTGGCCGCCGACCTGGTGGATTCTTCCCGCTGATAGGCCAACCCCTGATTGGGAAAACCAAGGATCTTCCCCAATTGACATATCCTGACATTATGATATATGGTTAATTTTCTGATTCACCTAGGTTTTCGTTGCAAGGAGTGTTGTTCGATGCAGAAGCAGCCATTGCCAGTCTCGTTTATGAACCAGATGGCCGACGTGCTCAAGGTCATGGGCCACGGCTTCCGGTTGCGCATCGTGGAATTTCTCGACTTGCACGGTCCGACTCCGGCGCACGTGCTATTGGCCGCCTTGGGCGGTGCACAAGGCGCGCTTTCGCAGCATTTGTCGAGGCTTCGACTCGCAGGTGTCATCCAGGCCGAACGCCGCGGCAAGGAAGTCTGGTTCACGATCGCGACACCCGCCGCGGCGACCCTTCTCAACTGCATGCGTCAGCGGATGTCGCCGGACGCAAAAACACCCCGTAAGAGCCGTTAGCAGGAGTTGACCCATGAAGATCGTGATTGTGGGCGGCGTGGCCGCCGGAATGTCATGCGCGGCACGTTTGCGCCGCCTGGATGAACATGCTCAAATCATCGTGTTCGAGAAAGACGAACACGTCTCGTTTGCAAATTGCGGGTTGCCGTACCACATCGGTGGTGTAATCAAGGAGCGCGCCCGCTTGCTGGTGCAGACGCCGGAGTCGCTCAAAACTACTCTCAACATTGACGTGCGTGTATTCTCTGCCGTCACGGCGATTGATCCTGCGACAAAGAAGGTCTCTGTCCGCGACGCGCGAACCAACCGTGTCTACGAGGAATCGTACGACAAACTGGTGCTGGCGCCGGGTGCCAAGTCGTTGCGTCCGCCATTGCCGGGATTGAACCACCCGGCCATATTCGAGTTGCGCAACATTGCGGATATGGATGGGATCATCGCGCGTCTCGCCACTGGCGCAAAACATGCTGTAGTCATGGGCGGTTATATCGGCATCGAGGCGGCCGAGAACCTGCGCCTGCGCGGGCTGGAGG
>CAIJOU010000849.1 GCA_903822375.1 Candidatus Hydrogenedentota bacterium | reverse complement strand
CGGCCCCGGCAAGGTGGCGCTGTTCTGGGTATCGGCAATGAAGACATTTCCCGCAGCATCGACAGCCAGGGCAGAGGGCGCCCACAGGGTCCCCTTGGTGGCGGCCCCGCCGTCACCGGAATAGCTGGCCGCGCCTGTTCCGGCAAATGTTGAAATGACACTGCCTGGGGTGATCGCGCCATTGACAGCAGCAACTACGCGCACGCGGTTGTTCGCCGAGTCGGGAATATACATGTTTCCGGAAGCGTCGAATGCCACGGTGTAGGGGAAATTCAGCTCTGCCGCGGTCGCCGGTCCGTTGTCTCCCTTGAATCCACCAACGCCAGTCTTCGGGTCAGTGGTTCCGTCGCCCGCGATTGTCGAAATGACGCCGGTAGCGGCGGCGATCATGCGGATGCGATGGTTGGCTGTATCGGCGATGTACACATTCAGGTTGCCGTCCAAAGTCACGCCTTCAGGCTGACTGAACTCGACCGAGGGCGATGTAGCCGGAAGCCCGTCGCCTGCGTACCCTTGCGTTCCGTTGCCCGCTATTGTTGTTATCACGCCAGTAGCGGCGGTAATCATGCGAATTGCATTGTTTCCGGTGTCAGCGATGTAGAGATTGCCCGCGCCGTCCAGGGTGATGCCGCCTGGAGAACTCAAAGTCGCATTGACGGCCAGACCACTGTCGCCCTTGTATGTCGGATTGCCATTGCCGGCAATGGTCGAGATTTTGCCGGTGGAAGCTGATACTTTGCGAATCCGATTGTGCGCGGTGTCGGCAATGTAGAGATTGCCCGCGCCGTCCTGCGTCACGCTGCTGGGCAGATAAAGCTCCGCCGCCGTGGGAGGGTTCCCGTCCAGGACGGAGCCAAGATAGTTGCCGTTGCCGGCGACCGGAACCACGTTGCCGGGAACCAGCACGCCCAGTCCGCCCAGACCCGTCCCGGAAAGATACGTGGCTCCAAGGACGTTGCCGCTGTTGTCCAGAAGCACCACCGCACCGATGCGGGGGCCAGGATTCGCGGGTGTAAAGGTAATCGACTCAGTGCAAGTTCCGCCGACAATAAGGGTAGCCGCGGCGCAAGTGGACACGCCTGCGCCGGCAGCGTAATCCAGACCAGGGGCACCGAGCGTTAGCACTTGCACGGTTTTCACTGCACCCGCGGCTTGCGCTGTGACGGTTACGCCCTGCTCGCCCGACATTACGTTAACCGGCTGCGGCGTGGCAAAGACACCTTGCCCCTGCGCACCCGCTGCCAAGAACAACGCTCCGAGGATCAGCGCCCAGTACCTGCGCCATCGCCAGGCATACTTTCCCGTTACGGTTGCTACTCCGCGCAGTGTGTTCCGTTGAGTGTCTTGCCGGGTAGTCTCGCCATGTATGTGACTCATGAATAACTCCGTATGCGACCAATAGGCTGCGTGCATCTTGCGGTTGCCGGATAAGTCGTGAATCGTTCGATCCACACTGACGCTGAACCAATGCCCTTGCAAACTCGAGCATCAAGGCGCCCGCATGCCCAAAGAACCAAATTGAGAGCACCTGTCCGGGTATTTCTTGCATACCCAGCGGGATTCACGGCCAGTGCCGGTCGAGATTAGAGGAAATCTGTCTCATTGTCCTGTAGTAATACACTTCATGTCCAGTAGTAACTTGATCAGTAAGTTACTTTGGTTGGGTGTAGGAATGGCCTGAAGTATGGGGCAATAAAGCCCAACGTTACACGATTGCCAGGGGCTGGACCTCTGTATAGCGGTGCTTGCTGAACCAAATTGGGACACGTTGAGGCCTTTCCGCAAACGGAAACAAAAGATCTTCAACCCTCGATCCCAAGAGCCGAAAGGCTCCAGTTAGATAGATGGCTTGACCACTGCAACGAGTTGTCCAAAGCAGGCGCGGGTCTCTTGGAATGACGCGGAGCGCGCGAGCTTGAAATCCTCAAGAGCGCTCTCAAGAATGGCATTTGCGCAGGGGT
>CAIJOU010000848.1 GCA_903822375.1 Candidatus Hydrogenedentota bacterium | reverse complement strand
GTGACGGACTGGCTCACGGTGGTGGATGCACCGCTGTTGATGGTGATGCTGCCCGTGGGGGCGGTTCTGTCCAGCAGGATATAGTCGCTGTACGCCAGCGAGCGGTTGTTTGCCTTGTCGATGAACTGGACCCGGATCGTCCTGTGGCCGTCTGCGCCGACCGGCAGCGTGTAGGACCGCGACGGGGTCAGGCTCTCATAGGTCGACCAGGTGGCCCCGTCATCGCTGAAGCGCATGCGTCCCACGCCCGAACCGCCCGTGTCCGCCCAGGTCATCGAGATGGTCACGGTGCGGTTGTTTGTGGCGGAACGCTGGTTGTTGATGACGATCTTCCCCGTCGGCGGAATGGTGTCGGCCGTCGCGCGTGCGGCCGGTTGCGGCAGCACCGCAAGCGCCAGAAGAACCATCACCAAAACATACCCCAAGCCCCGTGACATTCTATTCACCGCACGCACTCCCAAGTTAAGCCCTGTGACAGCGGTAGCTTGCGGCGGACAAACGCACGTGCGGTTTCGGCCAAATGACAAACATTCCCATCTGTCGACGGCAAGTATAGACAGCAGCGCGACACTGCGTCAATTTTCTTAATAATGGCGGTATACTCACCGATATTTAATGGATAATAGGGAGTTTATTGGATAAAGGTTGGCGGCGATTCGCAACAGAAAGATCACCGCCCCCCGGCGGATGCCAGGGGGCGGCAGAAAACGGTTAGTTTGTCGGCGGCGTTCAGCCGGCCATGGATTTAATCTTGGCGAGGATGCTGTCGGGGTCGATGCCCTGGTGGAACATGTGCTCGCTCAGGCCGCCCTTGCCGGGCTTGGCCACGCCGAGATGGGCGTACTTGGGCGCGAAACCGCGCTCCAGCAGCCAGGTGCCGAACTTGGAGCCAAGACCGGTCTTGATGTTCTGGCTCTCGACAACGAGCACGAAGGGGGCCGTGCCCAGCTTCTTCATCATTTCCTCGTCGACCGTGTTGAGCGTGGGCTTGTTGATCAGGCCCACGTCCAGGCCCGCCTCGCGGGCGCGCTCGACGGCGTCCAGCGCGCGGCAGAGCATGTCGCCGTAGGCGACCACGTAGCCGGCGGTGCCTTCACGGACGACTTCGTCCTTGCCGGGCACGAACTTGTAGTCACCACCGTAGAGCTTCTCGCCCTTGCTGTCGAGAATGAAGGGCACCACGCTGCGCAGCGTGAACACGAAGCGAATGCCGGGGTCGTTCCAGATCGTTTCGACGGCGCTCTTGAGCTGCAGCGCGTCGCCGGGGAAGTAGAGCCGCGTGTGGTCGCCCTCGGCGATGCCGCAGTCGGCCAGCATCACGTTGATGCCGTAGTGGCAGGTGTTGTCGGCCATGTCGTCGATGCCGGCGTGCGAGAAGTGGCAGATGGCGTTGGCCTCGTTGAGGCGCGCCATGGTCAGCTCGGAGATGATCATTTCGAGGAAGGCCGAGAAGGTGCTGAAGATGCCCTGCTTGCCGTGCTTGAAGCCGAAGCCCGCCGCGGCCGAGAAGTTGCCGCGCTCCTGCACGCCGCCGTTGATGCACACTTCGGGGTGCTTCACGCGGATGCCCTTCAGGCCCGTCGAGCCTTCGAGGTCGGAGTCCACCACGAGCAGGCTGCCCACGCGCTCGGCCTCGCCCATGCCGTCGAGGATGCCGTTGACGATGTTGCCGAATTCGGTGCGGTTGCTCGCGGTTTCGGTCGTGCAGCCGCGGTAGGTGCCGCCGCTGGAAACCTTCTTTACGCCCTCGAGATAGGCCACCGCCTCCGCGTAGCCCTTTTCCGTCAGATAGGCGATCGCCAGTTCCTTCTTGATCACGTCGTGGCCGGCGTGGTTGCCTTCGAGACCCGCCACGCCCGGCGCCATCTTGCGCTTGTTGATCAGCGCCACCGGCCCCTGCATGCGCACGGCCTCAAGCATGCGCCCATACAGCGCCTCAAAGTTTTCGCCGTTGCCCGAGTCCACGTGCATGCCGTGGCCCTTCAGCGTCTTGCCGATGTCGTAGCCCGGCAGGTAGTTCGAGGGATGGCCGGAGATCGTGACGTCGTTGTCGTCCACGACGACCTTCACATTGATGTTCTGCGCCACGGCAAAACGCGCCGCCTCGGCGTCGTCGCCCTCCATCTGTGAACCGTCAGAACCGAACATGAACACGATCTTGTCCGGGTTGGCCTTCGCCACACCGTTCACAAAGGGCCACATGTGGCCCAGGCGGCCCGAGGCGAACTTGACGCCCAGCGCCGCGTCCGGTTCGGGATGGCCGTAAAGGCCCTCATTCGCCACGCGGTACTGGAGCAGCTTTTCAAAGGGCATCTCGCCGTTGAACGCGGACATGGCATACTGAATGGCCACACGGTGGCCGCCCTCGTCGAAATAGACGGGGTAGACCTTGTCGCTGCCCTTCATGAACGCATCGGCGATCAGCACTTCGGGCACGATGCTGTACGCGCCGCCCGTGTGGCCGCCCAGACCGCGCGCGCCGCCCACGGCGGTGAAGAAGATGATGGTGTCGCGCACCACCTGGATGTTGGTGAGCAGCTGCTCCCACTGTTCCGGCGTGACTTCGCCGCCGGCAAACGGGTCAATGGCAACGGGCTTGTACTTGCTGACGTCGAGCGGAAAACTCATGGAAGGCTCCCTTTCGATTGGACTGACCGGTAAAGCGTCCCGCACGGACGGAGGGGACACGAATGGACGGCAGACAGGCGCGCTGCAACACTGCGAAACGCACCCCCGCAACCCGGCAAAGTATAGCATGGCCCAATTTGATATTGCCATTGCAGCGTGAGCGGCGTGAAATTCTGCTTGTCTGTTTTTGTTGCTTTGTGTACAATACCCCCAACAGCCCGGTGATGGGTTCTTGGAGGATGTCACTTGGATACGATGCTCACGGTGGAAGAGGTTGCCGCGATTCTCAAGGTGCAACCGTTGACCGTCCGTCAGATGTTCCGCGAGGGCCGCATTCGCGGATTCAAAATTGGCAAGGCATGGCGCACGACCATGCCGATCCTCGAAGAGGACATCACCTGCATGAGCCGCGGCGTGAAACCGCCCCCGCTTAAAGACGCGGGCGCGGCAGCCGACAGCCAGGCATCCGCGGTCGAAGCGGCCCCCGTCCGGAAGAGACGCATCAAGGCCGTGCCGGCACCGGTGGAACCGGCCGCACCCGAAGCGGCGGAGGAGCAGGAGCCCGTCTCAGAGGTGGTGGCGGAAAGCTCCGCCGCAGAGGATACCCCGGCGACGGAAGAGCCCGAAACGGGCGGCAAACGCAAGAAGAAGGCGGTTCCGGAAGAGAACACGGAACAACAGTTGCTCTTCTAGCCCTGCTCCACGGCATTCTTGCCGCTACCATGAAGGGCCGCCGGGCCGCGTAGCCCGTGCAAATCGCCCAAGCTTCGGCAAGATTTCTTTGACCTTGTGCCCCCGCTCCGTGCTAGAATCCCGGCCCGTCCCGCATACCCCGATAAACGGGATGTTCACGAATAACCCGCAAGAAAAGGATTATTAATGAAAACACGCGTGTTCACGACCGGCGAAGTGGCCGCCATCTGCGGCGTGTCGGCGGACACGGTGTCCCGCTGGTTTGACCTGGGCCAGATCGACGGATACCGGCTGGGTCCCGGCGGCGACCGCCGCATTCCCTACCAGAGCCTGCGCAAGTTCATGCTCGGCCACGGCATTCCGCTGGAGCGCCTGGAGGAGGGCGAGCGCCGGGTGATGGTGATTGACGACGACCCCTACTATCTCGATCTGATCCCGTCGGTGTTGTCGCAGGAGGAGGCCTACGTGGTGCTTACCGTGTCGACCGGTTTTGACGCGGGTATCATGCTGGTCGAGCACAACCCGCAGGTGGTCATTCTGGACGTGAACTTGTCCGACATGGACGGACGCATGGTGTGCGAGCGCATCAAGACCCGTGCCGAAACGCGCAATGCCCGCATCCTGGCCATGTCCGGGTTCATCAGCGATGACGAGGTCAAGGAACTGGGCAATTACGGGTTTGACGATTTCATCCGCAAGCCCTTTTCTCTGGAAGAACTGGGGAATCGGATTTCGGCGCTTTTTGACCTGCCCAACACGCGGGTGAATCATCCCCGGCACACGCATTTGTGAGATCGCGGCCTGGGGCACCCTGCTTTTCCCCAGAAGAAGGGACGTAAACGACGTAAAGGACCCAAAGGACAGGGATAGTGCTTGTTCTGGTCAGGTGCTCCGAAGTCGTCCTTTCACATGAGGCGAACGGCCCATACACCACACAAAGAGAACCGGGGCGGCCCGCAGGGGCCGCCCCGTAAATGTTTTCCGCTTTCTCTTGGGCTTACTTCGGCAACGCCGCCTTAATCTCCGCGAGGGAGGCACCGAGCACGGCCTTGGCCGCCGCATCGAGCGCGGCTTCGGAACCGCTCAGGTGCATGGTGGTGTGCACGTGGCTCAGGCTCGCGCCGGGGGCAAGGGCCGCGGCGGGCGAGGACGACTCAATCTCGTAGAAGGGGCCGAGCGGCTTGGCGCCGGGCGACGGCGCGCCGTCGTTGTACGAGTTGGCCGCATCGCCGCCGAAGGGGTTGTCCTGCATCTTCCAGAGCGAATTCACATAGTCCGTGACGCCCTCGGGCTGGTTGAACTTCACAATTGTCAGCACCTTGCCGTCCGCGTCGTAGCTGCCGAGCACGGCCTTGCTGCGCTTGGGGTTGAGTCCGATCTTGCTGCGGAATTTGCCGTCGCCGCTGAAGAAGAAAATCCCATCCTTCTCCACGAGCCGCTCCGCCGGGATGGTGCCGAAATAGTCCGAGGTCACTTTAACGCCCAGTTCCGCCTCGGGGCCCTTCTTGAACGGCACAACGATGGTCGTGTTGGGGGCGGGATTGAACATGCCCAGAATCCATATGGAGAGCAGGCCTGTTTCCTTGGTCCAGGCGCTCTTGCCGCCGTTGGTGATCTTGTTGTCCGACTCGTAGGCCACCATCTTGACGCCGTCGGCGGCTTTGAGGCCCAGCTTTTCCCACGCGGCCGCCGCGGCCAGCATGCGCACCGTGCGGTCCACCTTCACGTCAAACTTGGTGCCCGAGTAGTTTTCCAGCGAGAAGTCTGCGCCGAAGCGCACGCTGGCGTCCGACTTGTCCAAGACCTTGTAGGCCAGCGTGTCGATGGGGGCCGGCGTCTGCCAATCGTCGAACACGAACTTCGCGCCCTTGGCGAAGTAGATGGAGAACTGTCCGCCCTCGGGGCCGAGCCAAAACCGGTCCTCGCCGCCGAAGGGGTTGATGTGTTTCTGCAGCTTGCCGGAGGCAATCAACTCGCGGTTGATCCAGCCGAAGCTGAGACCGCCGTCGCCGTCGGCCGTGCTGGTCATCACCCGGCCCTGCCACGCGGGCACCACGGCCACCTTGGCCTGGCCGTCCTTGTCCGTGAGCAGGATGGTTTCCGTGTGTTTCTTGAGGAAGGCGGCGTCATCGCCAAAGGTTGCGGCAGGAACGCAGGGGGCAAGAATGGTGGATGCAATCATGATGGAGAGTACCGTGTAGAGTGTTGTGGTTTTCATGGTGCTGGGTTGTATCCCTCTTCGGTTTTTGTCAACGGGCATCCGGATCATGAGACCCCGATACCGTGTGCATAGCGTAGCCCTTTGCCCAATCGGAAATCCAACCGGATTTGCCGTCGCCACACACCCGTGTTATCGTGATCCGGAGCGGCATGCATTTGGGTCCCGAAGGGACCAAT
The DNA here is from genome assembly GCA_903822375.1 of Candidatus Hydrogenedentota bacterium. Taxonomy (GTDB): domain Bacteria; phylum Hydrogenedentota; class Hydrogenedentia; order Hydrogenedentales; family CAITNO01; genus CAITNO01. The sequence continues at coordinate 20,431 of CAIJOU010000848.1, read as the reverse complement.
GTGAATAGCCGGAGCGTGCCCGAAGGGCACCTCATATAATCACCGAGTTGTCAAACACCCTGTAAAAGCCATACAGAATAGACTGCGTTATTTCTCTTTTGCTCGTTTTATGCGACGCGTAAAAATGCGTCAGCGCCTTGCCTTCAAACATATGACACATTAAATCTTCCAACACCATGTCGGCATGCGTATCCTCAGGGGAACTGTTTGGCAAGAAGTTCAGGTAATCCCTGAGTATGTTTATAAGGTCTACTGTCTCCCACCATAAATCTGGATGTTCGGATTCACCGTCACTATCCAAACCCTTTAGTCCTCTGCTGATGTCAATGCAACCGCCCACACTTCTTGTCATCGCCAGTCTGGCCAGTTTCCTGGTGACTTTTGCATGAACGCATTCAAGCTTCCTTGCATTGGTGCACCACAAGAACCGCCCCTTGGCGTCTATTGCAGGCGTGTCCGTCAACAATCCCGAGCCCTTGACGTCCTCGTAGTACAGCGTGTACAAGGACGTCCCTCCTCCGCATGGACCCAGAACGAGACGCCACGCCGAGACGCCATGGTAAACCCATTTCTTGACCATACTATCCTCCCGCCCTCCTGTAATGCATGTTCAAACCATTCCCCTTTGGAGATATCTTCGTGCGGCGCCTGGTTTCTTTCATCTGACAAACGCCGAGCTCGCCAGCATCACCATGCGAGCCCAATTGCCGTTATGGATTGCGTCACCGCTCTTCGTGCACTTGGCGGTTTCATCCCAGTGTCCAAGGGGCGCGGTATTCGTATTGGAGCAGGCTGTTGGCCTGTTCGTTGTTGGTGATGCGCTCTGCCTTGGCGTCCCACTCGATGACCGAACGGGTGGCCAGGGCGATGTTGCCCAGGTGCGAGAAGGTGGTGGAGCGGTGGCCGATTTCCACGTCGGCGTTGGGCAGGACGCGGCTCTTCACGCAGTCGAGCCAGTTGCGCAGATTTGCCACGGTCAGGTCGCCCTCGTCGCTCTTCTCGTCAACGGGTTCCATTCGGGGCGCCTTGTCCTGGAACTGCCCGCCGTGTTCGGGCACGATCTCGTAGCCGCTGTCGTCGATGTACAGCGTGCCCTTGGTGCCGCGGAACTCGACGTAGCCGCGTTTCATGGCGGGGTTGCCGCTGGCCTCGTACTGGCCAAAGAGCGCGAGCGCGCCGGAGGGCAACTGCCAGGTCACCTCCATCGTGTCGGGGATGGTGCGGTCGTCATCGACGGCGAAGCGGCCGCCCAGCGCGGCGACGGCTTCGGGCGCCTCCTCGTTCATTACCCAACGGATCACGTCGATGAAATGAACGCCCCAGTTGCCGAGCTGCGAACTGTAGGCCTTCCACCAGCGGAACTTGTAGGGCGCGATGTTGTCGCGGTAGGGCCGCTCGGGGCTCGGTCCCAGCCACATGTTCCAGTCGAGATCGGCGGGCGGTGCGGCGTCGGCACCCTTGCCCATGCCGGTGGGCCACATGTTGGTGATGCGGTAGGAACGCGCCACCGTTACCTTGCCGATGAGCCCTTCGCGCACCTGCTGCGCCACCTTTGCATACATGGCGCTGGAGCGGCGGTGGATGCCCATCTGCACGATGCGGTTGGTCGCCCGGGCCACCTCCACCATTCGACGACCCTCGTGCACCGTCAGCGAGAGCGGTTTCTCAATGTAGACGTCTTTGCCCGCGTTGCACGCCATGATCGTCTGCGTCGCGTGCCAGTGATCGGGCGTGGCGATGACGATGGCGTCGAGGTCTTTCTGTTCGAGCAGTTGCCGAAAGTCCTTGTACAGTTTCGGCTTGCCGTCCAGCTTGGCGGACCACTTGTCCAGGTGCGGCTGATAGACGTCGCAGAGCGCGACGATTTCCGCGTCCTTGTGGGGGCGCAGCGCGTCAATCAACTGCCCGCCCCGGTTGCCGGTGCCGATGACGCCGAGGCGTATCGTTTCATTGGCGCCCGTTGCGCGGCCCGCGGCCAGCCCTGCCGCGACCGTCACCGCCCCGGCCTGTTTGAGGAATTCCCTGCGTGACTCGTTCATCCTTTGGCGCTCCTCTCCGCAATGCAACCCGTCGGTTTGTTCCTGGCCGCAGATGCGATTGCGGCCCGCGCCTAGACTATCACTCCCGGTGGTCTTCTGCAAGGTGCGGGTGGCAGATCGCGCGGGGCGGGTACTGGCACCTGTTCCCGGTGAGGGCGTTTGCTGAAGAAGAAGCGTTCTTGGCGGGAACAGGATGCCAGTCCCCTGTGGAATGGTGCGATCCGTCCCGCGTTGCGGGACTGCGCACACCCTACGCGCTTGACGGAACCAGGATGCCAGTCCGCTGTGGCTTAGGGTTGCGCGGGCTGCTGGGCGCGCATGGCCTGCTCTTCCTGGATGTACTGGATGTTTCGGGCGGCCTGGGTTCCCGCACTTGAGCCGGGTTCGAGGTTGACCACGCGCTGGTAGGTGGTGACGGCGCCCGGCAGATCGCCCGCCTGCCGCTGTATGTCGGCCAAACGCGTGAGCGCCTCGACATCGTTTGGGCGCACACTCACGGCCTGTTCAAACTGCGCCTGCGCGTCGCCTATCTGCCCCATCTGCGCGTAGGCGTTTCCCATCTGGATATAGGGCGTTGCGGTGTTGGGCTGGAGGGTCGCCATTGCCTGGTATTCCGCAATGGCCTGGTCGCCCTGTCCCATCCGCTGGTAGTAGTCGCCCAGCACGCGGTGTGCGTCGGGCGAACTCGGTGCCGCGGACACCCACTGGCGCAGCGCATCACCCTGCTCGGCGGTCATGTTCAACTGCTGGTAGATGCCCGCCGTCATGGCGTAGGACTGGGGGTTGTCGGTGCTCATCGACTGGAATTCGGACAGATACTGAAGTGACTGGCTGTCCATGCCGTTGCGGGCGTAGGCTTCGGCCGCCATGTAGCGCGCCATCTTGTCGTCGGGCCGTTCCTTCATCCACTTCTGGTAGGTGTCCAACTCCTCCTCGGTCTTGCCCAACTGCCGTTCGACCGACGCGAGATTGCGCCAGGCATCGGTGTTCTTGGGGTCCTCCTGCACGCTCTGTTGAAGCGCCGTCAGTGCCTGATCCAGATTGCCTTCCCTGATGGATTGCAGGGCCGAGCGGGAAAGTTCTTCCGACCGTCCCTGGGCGTTCACCGGCTCCCCTTCGGCACTCGCTCCGGCCGCCTTCGCGCCCCCAGCGGTGTTGGGGGTGCCTTTCCCGTCGGGTCCCCTCTTTGCGGAGAGCGCGGCGGCGGAAGCTGTGCCCTTTTGTCCGCCTTCGCCTGCCGGAATATCGGACTTCGCAATTGCCTCCGTCTTGCCGCCCTTGTCCTTCATGGTGCCGCTTGCGCTGGGGTTCCAGTCGTCAGCGCCCATCCCGACGGTGTGCTGGCCCGCGGTCTTATGCGTTTCTTTTTGCGTCCCTGCTGCGGCGGCGCGCAGGGTTTTGGCCTCGTCCTGCAGCCCCCAAAGCCTGAGGGTCTGTACCAGGGTGGCGGCCGCAAACACCGCAGCAAACACGCAAGCACCTATTGTCAGCCGATTTGTCATGGTTGAACACCTTTTTTTACCGTACAAAACTTCATGTTGACTATAACATTCCACAGGCGGGGAACGTTCCGCGGCAGTTCAGGTGGGACAGAGCCCGGTGCGGTTCCAGGCGGGAAGCGTTCGGCCGGCGGGGGCAATGGCCCTGAAGAAGACCGTTGCAACCCCGGGCCGGGGCCATGGGAAAGCGGGCCCGACGGTCTCAGGCACAGACCACCCGCCACACTCCGCGCCTCCACGCAACCATTAGTGCCGCGGCGTCTGCTGCTGTGCCTGCACGGCCATTTCCTGCTGGATATTCTGAATGCTGCGGGCTGCCTGGGCGCCGGAAGGGGAACCCGGTTCGAGGTCAACGATGTGCTGGTAGTTTGTCAGGGCGCCCTGCATGTCGCCCAACTGCCTCTGTGTGGAGGCCAGGCGCGTAAGCGCCTCCACATTGTTCGGCCGGATGCTCACGGCCGTTTCAAACTGCGCCTGTGCGGCGTCAAGCTGCCCCATCTGGGTGTAGGCGTTTCCCAACTGCACGTAGGGTGTCGGGTTGTTCGGCTGCAGCGCCGCCATCGTCTGGTATTCGGCAAGCGCCTGGTCCACCTGACCCGACTGCTGGTAGTAGTCGCCCAGCACGCGGTGCGCGTCGGCCGAATTCGGCACCGCGGACACCCACTGGCGCAGCGCATCGCCCTGTTCGGCGGTCATGTTCATCTGCTGGTAGATGCCGGCCGACATGGCGTGGGATTGGGGATCGTTGGTGCTCATGGACTGAAAATCCGACAGATACTGCAGCGCCTGGTTGTCCATGCCGTTGCGCGCATAGGCCTCGGCCGCCAGGTAACGGGCAATCTTGTCCTCCGGTTGGGCCTCCATCCACTTCTGGTAGGCCTCCAGTTCTTCCTCGGAGTTTCCGAGCTGCCGGTCAACCGACGCGAGTTGCCGCCAGGCATTGGCGTTGGTCGGGTTTTCCTGCAAACTCTGCTGGAGTTTGGTCCGGGCCTGGTCGAAATTGCCCTCCTTGATGGACTGCTGGGCCACCCGGGTAAGCTCGTCCGACCGGGCCACCGCCTCTGCGGAGACTGCGGCGGCGCCTGCGGACTTGGCGTTTGAACCTGCGCCGCTCTTGGAGGCCGCCGTTTTTGCACCTCCGTCGGGTGCGGCGGCATTCTTGCCGCCCGCATCCTTCTTTCCGGGGCCTGACGGGGAGAAAAGCGCCGTTTTGGGTCCGCCCGCCCCCGCGGATTCGCCGGTCTTTTCAGACTTGGCGTCCGCCGGGGTCTCGCCGTCCTTGCCCTTCGCGGCACCGCCTGCGGCGGGGCTCCAATCGTCGCCGCCCGGCGTGTTCGTGCGCGCGCCCTCAGCCTTGTGTGCATCCTTCCGGGGCGCCGCATTGGCGCTGCGCAGGGCTTTGGCCTCGCCCTGAACCTCCCAAAGCCTGAAAGTCTGCACGGCCGTGGCGGCCGCAAAGACCGCGGCGAACACGCCCAAGACGATTGTCAACCGGTTTGCCATATTTGATCACCTTGTCTGCCGCTTAATCCCGGGGGGCATTATAACACCCACGCAGCAGTTAACGTTCCGTTCCGGATGCCATGGGACAGGCGGCCGGCAACGCCGCGAAAAGCCATTGGAACTGCGGCGTTTACCTGCTACACTAGAAGGCACCCGGTGAATGCCGGAAACAAGCCGCGAAAGGACCAACCATGCGAACACTGGCATACAAACTATTGAGCCTGCTGGTCATGCTGGTGGGAATGTTTCTGCTGGCGGGGCTGGTTGACCGCACCGTCACCGCAACGATATTGATGGACAAGATGCCCAATCTGACGGGCCCCTTCTTCACCGAAGGGGGCGCTCTGGACTGGCAGCGGGTGGGCTTTATCGCGAGCGCCATCTTCATCCTGGTGGGGGTCAACGGTCTGTTTTTCAGAAAATACTCGGGCGCGGGCAAGATTTCCTTCCACACGGACCACGGGGAGATGGTCATAGAATTGGCCACGATTCAGAAGACCCTTGAGCGGGTGATTACTGCGCTGCCCGAAGTGCGCCGCGCGCGTGTGCGGGTTACGCCGGAAAAGGACGGCCGGCGGGTACATGTGCAGGCACAGGTGACGCTGCAGAATTGCGCCGAGCAGGGTCTGCGCAAAACGGTGCACCTGGTGTCGGACTGCATTTCCGAGGCGGTGCGCAGCGCCATGGGTCTTGAGGATCTGGCCACGGTGCAACTCGTCGTCAAGGGGGTGCATGTGGATGCGCGGGCGACCGCGCGCCGACTGCACGACGAGGCGGAGACCCGCACGGAACGCCAGGGCACAGACATGGCCGCGGCGCTGGCACGGCCGCCCATTTCTTCGGTGACGATGGAGGAGTTGGCGCCCGCGGCCCCGGAGTCCGCAGAGGAGACGCTTCCGCCCCTGGCGCCGGTCGGTGCGGAAGAGGCGGTGGTGGCTGCGGCCGAGCCTGCGGAGGAGGTACTTCCGCCCCTGGAGCCGGTTGCGGCGGAAGAGGCGGTGGTGGCTGCGCCCGAGACTGTGGAAGATACGCTTCCGCCCCTGGAGCCGGCAGCGGCGGAAGAGGCAAAGCTGCCTGAACCGGAACCCGGGGGGACGGCTCTGCCGCCCCTGTCCTCGCTTGCCTTGGAAGATTTTGAGACGGACGCACCGAAGCCCGCGGCGGTGCCTGAACTTGTGATCGAGGACCTCCCCCTTGCCGTTTCGGAGGCTTCCGGAGACGCCGGGGAGGATGACCTGCCCCCGCTGGACCAGTCCGATTTCAGCACGTCGTCGCTGCACAAACCGTTGTCCGACGAAGCCGTGTCCTGAGGCGCTGTGCCTGCAGTTTGGATTGAGGCCGGACAAAAGCATAACCGCCCGGATTGCCCCCTGTCATGTCCACCATTGATGTGCTGCAGTTTCTCAACCACCTGAAGGTGGAGCGCAACTGTTCGCGCCACACGCTGCGCGCGTACATGCTCGACCTGCAGCAGTTCTGCGACTTTCTCGAAAACGGTCCGGCCGCACTGCGCCGCGAGGACGGCGAGCAGCGTCCGGCCGCCTCGCTGGACACGATGCGCGGGGCAGACCGCGAGAAGATCCGCGCTTTTCTTGCCCACGTGCAGACGGCGGGCGGTTCGCCGCGCACCTCGGCGCGCAAGCTGGCCGCGATTCGCGCGGCCTACAAATTCTTCACGCGCACCGGGCGCGTGGACGCCAACCCGGCGATGGGCGTGCGGTCGCCGCGGCTGGCGCGCGATTTGCCCGAGGTGCTGACGATACCCGAGGTGACCGCGCTGGTGGAGGCGCCGGACCTGTCGGAGCCGCTGGGCCTGCGTGACCGGGCACTGCTCGAAACGCTCTACTCGACCGGCATCCGCGCGGCCGAACTGGCCGGTCTGCGCATCGAGGACATGGACCTGGCGCACGGCATGCTGCGCGTGCTGGGCAAGCGCAAGAAGGAGCGGCTCGTGCCGATCGGTTCACTCGCTACCCATGCCCTGCGCGGGTACCTGGCCGTGCGCAACGGATTCGGCCAGCCCGAGCACCGCATCGTCTTCGTCAACGCACGCGGCGGTCCGCTCACGACGCGCAGCGTGCAGCGCATTGTCGAGCGGTATGTCCTGCAGGTGATGCCTTTCCGCAATGAGGTGTCGCCGCACACGCTGCGGCACACCTTTGCCACGCACATGCTCGACGCGGGGGCCGACCTGCGCGTGGTGCAGGAATTGCTGGGCCACGAAAGCCTGTCGAGCACGCAGATCTACACCCATGTCAGCATAGAGCGCCTGCGCGAGGTCTACCGCGACGCGCACCCGCACGCGTGAGCGGTACCGCGGCGCAGGCGTCCGGTCCGTGACCCACGACCATGGGCAAGATGCCCATGCCACAAGTGCCGGGAAGTCCCTGACGTTGCGGGGTGTTGTAACAGGGTGTCTACAATGGAGGTGCACCCATGAAACAGGTTGTTGTCACCCGCAATGGCGGGCCGGAAGTGCTTGAAGTGCGGGATGTTGCAGTGCCGGAGCCGGGTTCCGGCGAAGTGCTTATCAAGGTTGCCGCGGCGGGCATGAATTATGCCGATATCATGCAACGCGACGGATTGTATCCCAACGGGCCCACGCCGCCCTTCGGCGCCGGGTTCGAGGTGGCGGGCACAATCGACTCGGTTGGCGCCGGCGTGACCGGCTGGAAGGCCGGCGATGCGGTGATGGCATTTTGCCAGAACGGCTACAGCGAATACGTGACCGCCCCGGCGGGCATGTTGCTGCCCAAGCCGTCTGAACTGTCCTTTGAGCAGGCGTCGGCGATTCCCTGCCAGTACCTGACCGCCTACCATGCCCTGCTGACGCTGGGCCGTCTGAAGGCGGGCCAGACCGTGCTGGTGCAGGCTGCGGCGGGCGGGCTGGGCACCATGATGGTGCAAATCGCGCGCAATGTCGGCGCAACGGTCATCGGCACGTGCAGCAGCGCGGACAAATGCGCGCTGATCCGTGACCTGGGCTGCCAATTTCCTGTGAACTACACCGCGGAGGACCTGGGCGCGCGGGTGCGCGAGATTACCGTGGGGAAGGGCTGCGACCTGATCATCGAATCGGTCGGCGGCGACATTTTTGAGCACAGCCTGCACTGCCTGAAATCGCGCGGGATGCTGGTAACTTTGGGCGTGGCGAGCAAGAACGTGCCGAGTATCAGTTCAGTGGAACTGTTGGCGAACAACTGGACCGTGGCCGGGTTCCATCTCATGGGGTACACGGCGGACATGGAGGCCATGGGCCACGCGCTGGCCGACCTCAAGGGCTGGCTGGCCGAAGGCAAGCTGACGGTCATCGTTCGGCACACTTTCCCGCTCGACCAGGCCGCCGAGGCGCAGCGCCAGATTTCGGACCGCAAGACCGTGGGCAAGGTAGTATTGACCACGGGCTGAGTTTCTTCCATCTCGGACCGTCTTCCCCGACGGTCAGGCATAGACCCAGCGGACTTAAGAACCCCATCCCTGCCCCTCCCCTTGCCAAGGGGAGGGAGACACCGCTTTGGATGGCTCTTGGGCCGCGAACACGGTTTTTATTCAAATGCAAGCCAAAGCGGCGTCGCCGCTACGCTCTGCCGCCGCACTCCAAAAACAGCCGCTCTCGGTTGCAGCTTTTTCTTTTCCCTCCCCTTGGCAAGGGGAGGGGCAGGGTGGGGTTCTTCTTCCTGCCTGGTGCTTCTCCTGCTCTTGCTCCTGCTCTTAATCTTGTTCGAAATCAGGGAGAACCACCCATAATTCACAAACTGGAGCAAGAGCAAGATTAAGAGCAAGAAGACCCAATGCGCCCGTCGGCTGGAATGTTGCTCGTAATGAGGAAATTACCGGCGCGGGCCGGGCAGGGTGCCCGGACTTTTGAGGCGCACCTTGAAGATGGACGGGCCGGCGGCCACATAGAGGGCTTTGGCGTCGGCATCGCCAAAGGCGCAGTTGGACGCTTCGGGGATGCCGATCAGTTCGAGCCGCTTCCCGTCCGGCGCGATGACGTGAATGCCGTCCTTTGCGGAGCACCAGACATTGCCGGCCGGATCGACCTTCATGCCGTCGGAGACGGGAAGCGTGTAGAACTCGCGGCTGTTCGACAGCGACCCATCGGCCGCCAGGTCGAACGCGCGGATGTGGTTGCGCTCGGTGTCGCTGACGTACAGAATCTTCTCGTCGGGTGAGAGGGCGAGCCCGTTGGGCGTTTCAAAATCTTTCCCCACCGCGCGGGACGCTTCGCCGGGCTTGACCGCGAAGACGCCGGCAAAGTCCAGTTCGGCCGCCGGGTCCTGCAGGCGCTTGGGCAGGCCATAGGGGGGGTCGGTGAAGAAGATTGTGCCGTCCGAGCGGACCACCACATCGTTCGTGCCGTTAAACCGGTGCCCCTCGAACTTGTCGGTGATGACGGTGACGGTGCCGTCCTTCTCGGTGCGCGTCACGCGGCGGGTGTTGTTTTCACAGACAATGAGCCGCCCTTCCCGGTCCAGCGTGAGTCCGTTTGCCCAGTGGCTCGGATTGCGAAACGCGGACTTGTCGAGCCAGTAAATGGTGTCGCCCGGAATGTCGCAGAAGATCAGCCCGTCTTTGCCCAGCCAGAGCGGCCCCTCGGTGAATTTGAAGCCCGTGGCGACCTGTTCCGGCGGCCCCGCCGTCATGGCGGTTTCCCCCGGGGCCGCAGCCATCGCCAGCATCGCAATTGCCATCCATACCATAATGCCTGTCACTCCTTAACGCCTGTTGACGCGCCGCGCATGATAGCAGTCCCGCACCCCCGCTGTCCCGTTTGATTTTTGCGGGCCGCATCCGCATCATGCTGGCACCATGTGGCATGACAAGAAAGTATCGGTCATATTCCCCACCTACAACGAGAAGGACTCGATCCGCCAGGCGGTCATCGACTTCTTTGCGAACGGGTATGTGGACGAGATCGTGGTGGTGAACAACAACGCCGCGGCGGGCACGGACGAGGAGGTGGCGGGCACGGGCGCGCGGTTGGTCCATGAGACGGCGCAGGGCTACGGCCACGCCATCTGGCGCGGACTGGCCGAGGCCACGGGCGACCTGCTGATCATCGCCGAGCCGGACGGCACCTTCTACGGCAAGGACATCATCAAGCTGCTGGCCTTCTGCGACGACGTGCCGGTGGTGTTCGGCACGCGCACGGCGCGGGAGTTTGTCTGGGAGGGCGCCAACATGGGCGTCTTCCTCAAGTGGGGCAACTACGCCGTCGGCAAGCTGGTGGAGTTCCTCTTCAACACCACCTTCCTCAGCGACGTGGGCTGCTCGATGAAGCTGCTCCCCCGGCCGGTGTACGAGCAGGTCCGCCCCCATTTCACCATCGGCGGGTCGGCCTTCGGCCCGCAGTTGATGCTGCTGGTCATCCTGCACAAGTTCCCCTTTGTGGAGATACCGGTCAATTACGGGCAGCGGGTCGGCATGTCCTCCGTGACGGGAAGCAAGGTAAAGGCCTTCTTCCTGGGCATGGAAATGATCGGCATCATTCTGGGGTACCGCATCAAGTCGTGGATGGGGCTGTTTCCGCCGCAGGCGTAGTCCCGGTTCTCCGCCGGGGTTCCCGTGAAGACAAAACAACACACCCCTAACGGTTCCGTCTCGGGGTGTGTGATGGGACTATTTGTTTACGGTTGCCGCCAGCTCTGCGCCCGCTTTGAACTTGACCGATTTCTTGGCCTTGCCGGAGGGCAGGTCGGTTCCGGGGTCCACGGCGCTCAGCAACCGCTCGCCCAGCACGTAGAACACGCCGAATCCCTCCAGGTCCACCGCATTGCCTGAGGCCACGGTTTCCTTGATAGTTTCCAGGGTGACCTGCAGGGCGGCAAGGACCGACTCATAGGGCAGGCCGGAAGACTTGGCGGCCTGGGCGGCGACCTGTTCATCAGGGACATAGCCGAAGCAGGGGCTCATCGGCGGGTCCGGAACTTCGGGGGCGGGTGCCTTCCCGAAAACCATGCCCCGCCGGACGTCCTTCTTGTCTATGCCGCGCAAGAGCAGGGAGGCGGTCTGACCTGCAGTTGCCTCGGGCACCTTTACGGCCGCGACAACGATGCCGGCCACCGCTCCTCCGGAGATTCCGCCGATCTGGCCCGCCGTGTCGCTGGTCAACAGCTCGTCGCCGACACTTACGGAACCCTGCTGCACCACCCCTGTTGCGACAAGCCCGTCCGGACTGTCCGACACGTTCTGGACACGGAACCGAAGGCCCTTGTCCATGGCGATGGGGTTGATGAGGGCGTCAAACGCTTTTGCCGGGCCAAATTCCACCTCCGTCACAGGAACGCAAGTGCCGCTGTCCGCGGGCACGTGCTCCGACACGGAAAAGGTCCCGAACGCAAGCAGGCGTATCCGATCGCCGTTGCCATTCTTCAGGGCCTGGTCCGCCAGAATGCCGGTCACCGTGTCGAGCGTGGCGTCGAGCGCGCGTCCCGCGTCCGCCTTGGTGAGTTTTGCGCCCTTGGCGACGGCGTCGACAAGTTCGGTCTTGGTCATGCCAAAGGCGTATGTGCTGATGCACAGAGCAAGCAGGACGGCTCCGATGAACGGAGCCCCCCCATGGATCTGCGTTTTCTTCATGCGTATTCCTTCAGGAGAGGGACTGTCACGGCCTTCCCCGGTTGCTGCATTTACGCCGTGGGCGGCGCCAAACATGTCAGACAACAACACGGGGCTGCGGGCATTGATTCCCCCGGATACCGCTTTCTTCTTCCGCGGAATGTCACGCCGTGCTACACTGTCATTGCCGACCGGTTGAAACTTGGCACAGGAGGCACGCAGCCATGAAACTTCACAGGGCACTTATGCTGGCGCTGGTCTGTCTTTTTGCGGGCGGGGCCTGGGCGCACAACTACGTCGCCGACGACGGGTCGCACACCAGCGCGGACGGGGCACTGTATCTCCGGGACGTGTCGCTCTCGCAGGTGCTGTACCACGATGTGACGCCGGACACGGCGCAGTTGTGGATCGCCTTCGACGGCAAGGCGGGCGACCTGTTCTATTTCCAGTTGGGTGTGCCCTATCTCACCCGGCTGGAGAACTACCGGCCCGCACTGGTGTTTGCGGGGCCGGGCCTGGAAAAGGTGAAGCCGCCCATTGCAATCCCCGCCGGCCTGGGCGCGCAGGTCTACACCTCAGACGCGATCACGCCGACCTTCTTCGACGAGCCGTTCACCGGCACGCAGTCCTGGGTCATGTTTGAAAAGGAAATACCGCTTCCGCAGGACGGCCGGTACTACCTGGCGGCCTACGACCCGGCGGGGCAACCGGGCAAGCTGTGGGTGGCCGTGGGGAAACGCGAGGCATGGACCTTCAAGGACATCCTCACCCTGTACCAGGTGCAGGACAAGGTGCGCGTGTTTCATGAGGTGGAGCACAAGCCCATGCCGCTGTTTACCTTCGCCATTTCCACAATCTCGCGGATACTGCGCGTGCTGTTCTTTTTTGTGTAGACGGGATTGCCAGGAAATGTGGGACAGGCGCCCTCGCCTGTCAAGCCGGTGATGTTTCTGCAGACGACAGCCGGGGGCGGCTGTCCTACAGGGGGGCGCCGCGCACCTACTTTGCTTCGGTGAGTTCTGCCATGCCGATGCCGTTTTCACCGGCGACGCTGTAAAGCAGATACGTGCGGCCGTCTTCTTTGAAGATTCCGGGGTCGCGCAGGGCGTTTTCGCGGCCCTTGGCACTCCCGGCATTCGAGCGGGCCAGGGGGAGGTCGGAACCCTCATATTGCAGTTCCGGTTTAAGCACCAGTTCGGCCGGGCCGGCCTTCCAGTCTTTCCAATCCGGGGTCAGCGTGATGATGCTGCGGTGGATGCACTCGGGCATGTCGCCGATGTTGGAGTAGTAGACCGTCAGCGTGTCGCCGGACAGGTCCACCGCCACATGGCGTATTCCGGGGCTGTTCTCTTCCCCGTCGCGCTTGTCGGCGATTGGAAACGGATTGGGACCTTCCTCAAAAGCCGACACGCCGTCTTTGGACCGGCACAGCCAGCCGCGCTTGCTCATGGCATACCAGTAATCACCGTGGTGAAACACGCGGAAATAGAAGGGTCCCAGGCGGTCCGCATCGACGGTAAAATGCAGGCCGTCGGCCGAGCGCGCCAGGTAGCTGACTTGCTTGCCCGTTGTTTTCGAGGGGCTGTGGAAGTACATGCGCAGTTCCTTGCGCTGCTCATCAACAATCACGTCGGGTGAGGCGACGTGCGCCTTGCCGTCGGGCACCTGTTTGAGGCGCAGCGTGCCCGGTTCGTAAATCTTCCAGGGTCCGCCCAACTGGTCCGCATAGGCCAGCCGGATGTAGGTGCCGTGATGGTCGGCGAAATAGAGGTAGTACTTGCCCAGCGGTTTGGGCAGCCATTCGGGCACCCGAATCAGGGACGGACCATTGATGTTCTCTCCGTCCTTGCCGGGCAGCATGTCGGGACGGACCACGGGGTTCGCATCAAAGCGCACGACGCGGAGGCCCTTGGCGGGCGGCGGCAACGTGGGGCCGGACTCCTGGGCGGCCACTGCCGCACACCAGAGCAGGACAAGACACAGGGCTGCTTCGTTAATTGGGACCTTTGCAAAGAATCCACATCCCCCGGCGCTTCGCGCCACCCCCTTCGAAGGGGGATTAAAGGCATTCATCGTCATCACCGGATCACTCCACGCGCAGCACGGCGCACTTGAGGTAGGCGGTTTCGGGCATGGTGAGCAGCACCGGATGATCGGGTGCGGCGCCGCGCATTTCCAGCAGCGAAACACGCCGGCCCACGGCCGAGGCCGCATACTTCACCGTTTCCAGGAAAGTCGGCGTGTCCACGAAATGGGAGCACGACGAGGTGATGAGGATGCCGCCCTCGGGCGCGATGCGGCGCAGGGCCAGTTCGTTGATGGCCTGGTAGCGCGGCAGCGCCTTGCGCACCAGCGTGCGGTTCTTCGCCAGCGCGGGCGGGTCGAGCACGATGACGTCGAAGAAGTTTGTCGCCTCGCCCAGCACCTTCTCCACATCGCTCTTTATGAAGACGCACTTGTCGGCGACGCCGTTCAGTTCCGCGTTGCGGGCGGCCTGTTCGACGGCCTTTTCCGAGGTGTCCACGCCCAGCACGGATTTCGCGCCGGCGAGCGCCGCGTTGCAGGACCAGAATCCGTGGTAGCAGTGGCCGTCAAACACGCGGGACCCCTGCGCAAAGGCGCGGATGCTCTGCCAGTTGCGGCGCTGATCGAGGAAGAGTCCGGTTTTCTGCGCCTCGGCCAGGTTCAGTTCGGCCTTCACGCCGTCCACGTCAATCGGCACGATCTCGGGGACGGTGCCAAAGGTCTTCGTCGTGTTTCCCCAGGCAAAGACCACGCCGGTGGTGCCGCCGTCGGCCATGCAGGCGTCGGCAATCATCTTCGCGCAGGCGTCGTAGAAGACGGATGCCGCGCGCGCCACGGCCACCGTGCCGTAGCGATCCACCACCAGCCCCGGCAGCCCGTCGCTCTCGCCATAAATCCAACGGTAGACCGTGGAGCCGGGAAAGAGCCGTTCCCGGAGCGCCCGCGCCGCGGCGAAACGGGACAGGAAGAACTCGGCGTCCAGTTCCTCCTGGTGGCGCGTGACGATGCGCACGGCGATGCCGCCCTGGGTCTGATAGAAGCCGCGGCCCACGAAACGGCGGCCGTCGGAGAACACGTCGACCACCTCGCCGTCGGCAATGCCGTCGGGAAGGTGCTTGAATTCGTTGCGGTAGGCCCAAAGGTGCCCGCGCATCAGGCGGCGGTCTTCCTTGGGATTGAGGGTCAGCGACTTCAGTGTAGATTTCACAGGGGGGCTCCGGTTGCAGAACGGGTTTCATTTGGCAAACGGGTATTCTACCTGTTGGAGCCCCGCCCGCGCCATTAGCGGGTTGGTGCACGGGCGCCATGGAGAGCGCCCGTGGCAAAGGACGAAAAGGACGGAAGAGACGGAAGGGACGGGGTTGATCCCGGACCGCCGCTTGCCGGATGATCAGCGGTAATGCATGACGGGGGCCGTCTTCCGCCGTCCCATGCCGGGCGTTATTACGCCATCGCGCTCAAACGGGCCATGACGGCAGTCCGCACTGCGGGAGTTCTCCAGACCAATGAAATGCTTCTTGACCCCAGATAGAAACACGGTTCTCATGCTGGTTCTGCTGCTGTGCGCGTTGGCCGGCACGGCCCAGCAGCCCGCGGCGTCTGCCCCGGCGGCGGCTCCGCCGGCAAAGGAAGCTCCTGTAAAGGAAGCCCCCGCAAAGGAAGCCCCCGCAAAGGAAGCCCCCGCAAAGGAAGCCCCCGCAAAGGTTCCCGCGCCCTCCATTCCCGAGGCCGATCAGAAAACGGCGGCCGTTCAGGAGACCACGGAGGAGAAACTGACCGCACGCCTGGACGAGACGGAAGCCTCCATCGACGACAATCTTCGGATTGAGTCCGGCGCGGCAGCCCCGCCGGCGAACGTGACACTGGAAGATGTGCAGGGCCGCACGGCGGCGCTGCGCGCGATGCAGGCGGCGCTGCAGCAGCAGTTGTCGCTCCTGCGCGGCCACAAGACGGCGGTCGAACAGTTGGCCGTCTCGGAAAAGGCGCGTGACACGTTCAAGGGGCTGGACGACCCGCCGCCCTATACGATGGCCTACGTCGACCAGTTGCTGGACAAGGCCAACGGATGCCAGATGGACCTGGACACGGAGAGGCTTGCCGGGGATAACTGGCGCCAGATGCTCGCCATGGTCCAGGAGGATGCCGACGCGGCCAAAACGGCGTTGAACCAGGCGACGGACGCCATGAGCGGCGCTCCCGACGAGGCGGCGAAGAACCGGGCAGAATGGGCCGCCGAGACGGCGCGCATCGCCTGGCGCGCGGCGGACAACCAGGTTGCCGCCGCCAGCACGGGACTGGACCGGTCCCAGACGCAGCAACGCCGCCTTGAAGCGGACCTTGAACTCGCCAAACGCCAGGTGGCCGCGGCCCGCGCGCAACTCGTCTTCAAGGAGAGTGAGTTCAAGGAACTCTGCGCCGTGCAGGACGCGGCCGTGGCCGGTGTGGGGCGGGAAATTGAGGGCGCCCGCCGCGAACTGAACCGCCGCACCGCCCAACTGGCCGACCTGGAGCGCCGCGCCGAAACCGCCTCCGACCAGCAGGCCACCGAGAAAGCCCGCGCCGAAGTCGACATTGCCCGGGTTCGTGCCGAGGCCCAGCGCTCCGTGCTCTCCACCCTGGAATACATCCAGCGCTGCGAGGCGGAGGAAAAGAGCATTTGGGAAACCAGGTTCAAGCTCACCCGCGGCGGGGCGCCCTCCAGGGATGTCCCCTTTGCGGAGACCGCGCAGCGCCTGCAGACCAAGCTGGATTCACTGACCGGCGTGCAGCGCGTTTCCGAGCAGCGCGGCCTGGTGCTGCGCACGCAGGTCGCGGCGCAGGAAAAGCAGCTGGACGCCCTGTCCGCGGATAGTGCGGACCGGTCCGCCGCGCAGAAGCGCCTTGCCGCGCTGCGCGACCGCAGCACGGTCAATGACCGGCTGCAGCGCCTTATCGCCGAACTGGTCATGATGTACGGGCGCACCCTCGACGAACTGCGTGCGCGCATGGACCGCCTGTCCCCGGCCGAACGGGTGACCGAGGCAGTACGCTGGGTCAAGTCCCTGTTCGGCAGCATTGCGGACCGCGAACTCACCGAGGTGAGCGGCAGGTCCATTACCCCGCGCAAACTGTTCAACGGCCTAGTCATTCTGGGCATCGGCTTCATGTTGAGCAGGCTGATCCTGCGTTACCTGCGCAACCGGCTCTTTCCCCGGCTGGGCATACGCTCCAACGTGGCGCTGATCGCGGAGAACCTGACCAAGTATTTCCTGCTCTTCATGGTGTGCTTTGCGGCCCTGCAGTATCTGAGCATTCCGCTGACGGTGTTCACCTTCCTGGGCGGCGCGGTCGCCATCGGCGTCGGCTTTGGGGCGCAGAACCTGATCAACAACTTCCTGAGCGGGCTCATTCTCATGGGCGAGCAACCCATCCGCGTGGGCGACATCGTGGAGGTGGAGGGGCTCACGGGCAGCGTGGTCAACATCGGCGCGCGCGCCTCGGCGCTGAAAACCTTCTCCGGCATCGACGTGCTGATCCCCAACAGCAAGTTCCTCGAAAACAAAGTGGTCAACTGGACGCTGACGGACAAGTTCATGCGCTTCGATGTGCGCGTCGGCGTGGCCTACGGATCACCGACACGGGACGTGGCGCGCATCATGCACCGGGCCGTCGTCGAGCACGGCAAAGTGCTCAAGGATCCTGAGCCCGTGGTGGTGTTCGAGGACTTCGGCGAGAACGCAATGATGTTCACGGTCTATTTCTGGCTGGACATCACGGACGGGGACGCGCGGGTGGTCCGCAGCGACCTGCGCCATATTATCGGCCGCCGCTTCGAAGAGGCCGGCATCGACATGGCGTACCCGCAGCGCGAGATTCATCTCAACACGGCCGAACCGCTCCGCATCCGGCTCATCCCCCAAGGCGGGGGGGGCATGGAAGAAACCCCGACACCCCCCGAGTCCTGAGGTGCCGGGTCCGCCTAGTCCGCAGCCGGGGACGCAGCAGCTGGAAACCGCAGCAGCACGAGCATGCCCAGCAAATAGAGCACCACGGCAATCAGAATGTTGAGATTGAACCCGATGCTCATGGCCGTGACGACCACGACAACCGAACCGAGCACAGACGCCGCGCCGTTGACGCCCCACGCCCAGGGAATTACCTGCGGATGGATGCGGCGGACAATGGAGAGCCCCGCGACCAGCGGCATGCCCATGAAGAATGCCAGCGGAGCCAGCAGCACCACCGCCGCAATGATGCGCACGGCGAAGGGCAGGCCAAGCATCAGCCGCAGAATAGGTGTCAGGAACAGCAGACTTGCCAGGCCCAGCAATATAATAGCCGTTACACTGACGGCCATGGCGCGCTCGGCCCGCCACCAGCCCCGTGAAAGCGCGTAGCTGCCCAGCCCCGCAAACACCAGGAAAGCGGAGAGTGTGACCGACACGGAATAGATGGGGCTGCCGAGAAAGAGCACCAATTTCTGCATGAACGACATCTCAAGCATCATAAAGCCGAATCCGATGCACATGAAATAGCAGACTGCACGCCATGCTCCCGCAACACGCAGACCTGATCGGTGCATTAGCCCCAGCGGAACGAACACAAGCACAATCTGCCATCCGATGGCCAGCGCTGCCAGCAGCAGGATGCTCAGCAGGCCGATATTGCGCTCCGGGCCTTCGTCCCGCTGCGGGGCAATGGAACCGGGATTTCCCAGTTTGAAGAACTTGTAAAAATACGGCTTGTCGTCGAAGATCGGCGTCACGTCATAGGGATATTCACGGAAAAACTCGTTCACCGTGCCCGCCTTGAGGTGCTCGAAGAAATTGGCGTAATGGTTGACGCTTCCGTCCGCGTATTTTCCATTTTCGGCGGTGAAGTCCGGAACATAATGCAGAAGCATATTGATTCGCCCCGCCATGCCCCGATACCGCTGGATTTCATCAGCGGTAAAGGGGATCTTCTTGCATAGAAGCATGGGCCAGGCCGGTTCTTTGGCTGGCGGGCCGCCGACAATGATGATATGCTTCCAGGGGTCCACGCATCCCCGGCGCTTCAGGGACTCACAGGCCACCGACACAAGGCGCATGATCTCGCGCGGCGGTTCCATCGATCTCCGGGACAGGGCGACCATGCCGTTGTCGCTGAGATGGTCGAAGTAGTCGTCGAAAGCCTCCGCGGTAAACAAATAGTTTTCGGCCAGCAAAAAAGCCCCGCGGGCCAGGGCGGCCGCCTCGGTGTCGACCGCCGTGAGCTGGATCAGGTCAAACTTCTCCAGGGAATTGTGGACAAAACTGCGTCCCTCGCCCGCGACAATGCGCACATTTGGTGCGTTGCACCGATTGTTGGTGTATTCGGCGAAATCTTTCGTCATGACATTTACCGTGTCAGGATTTATCTCGACACCGGTGATGCTCGACGCGCCGTTCATGCGGGCCAGTTCTATATCCCGTCCGCCGCCCACCCCGATAACAAGCACTTTCGGGTCTTTCAGGAAGAAATACGGGCGGCCGTTCAGGGTGTACCGGAACGCCTCCGTGCCTTCAAGCCTTTTCCACTCCTCCGCCGTCAACCCCCGGTGAATCATGGCCACACCGCTGCCATCGGTGAAGATTTGCCGGTAGGCCCTCGCACCCAAGCCCGGTATGTCGGTGGTGTAAGCGGAGCATTCCGCCACGTCCGTCCGGCCCAGGGCGTTCCACTGGCTGTAGATTACGCGGGCATCGGGGAAACGCTCCGGATTCGTCTGCAAAGCCAGTATCTTCTCGGGGTCCATGGAGATCCGAATGAGCCGGTCGCTGAACGGAAGCGCCGCGGCAAGCACGGCAAGAATGATCGCGGCGGCCGCAAAGGCGGCCGGACGAAAAGGACGCACGCAAAAGACAACCGCTGCGGCCGCGGCAATGACTGCCGAAAGGAGCACCACGCCCTCTCCCCCCAGCGGCTTTATGACGCATGCAAAGAGCACACATCCCAGACCAGACCCGACCAAGTTAACCGCATAGAACCACCCCACTCTGTCCGGCGCCGCAAGGAAGGTGGCGCCGATGGCCATCGAAGCAAACAGAAATGGAAGCGCAAGCAGCGAGAAGAAGACGAGCAGCATGGCCATCTGGCCCGCATTTTCAAAGACATGAAAACTCGCGATGGGGTGGTTGCCAATGAACCAAAGGCCGCCGAGGGCGGCCAGGGCGAAACACAGACAGAAGGCACCCAATACGGGACCGCTCCAGAACCGGGGCCTGACCGGAAAAATGGCCAGAAACGCCCCGCCTATCCCAAACCCAAGCATGGCCAGGGTCACCGCTGTATAGACCAGACTCGGCCAGAGAGTGATGGCCAGAATGCGCACCTGCATGATCTCGAGCAGCAAGGCGGCCACTGAA
Source organism: Candidatus Hydrogenedentota bacterium (assembly GCA_903822375.1). Classification (GTDB taxonomy): domain Bacteria; phylum Hydrogenedentota; class Hydrogenedentia; order Hydrogenedentales; family CAITNO01; genus CAITNO01. The sequence continues at coordinate 439 of CAIJOU010000848.1, read as the reverse complement.
AGCAGGAAAAGGCCGGCGGAAAAGGATGTGCCCCCGGACGAGATCAATGGTGTCGGATTTTCCGGGTCCTTTTGTTGCGCGGCTGAACCATACTTCATGCGTCACTCTCCCGTTAGCGTCATTTGGGCGGATGCGGGCGCACGAAGGGAAGGGTTTGGCGTGGAATCATTCCCGCTTTTCCGCATCCCGGACCCGGCGGCCTAAATGATACCAGACCACCTCTCTGGGTGCAAAAGGTGCCTTGACGGCGGCGCGAATTCAAACTGCAAGTGCAACGGTTTGTTCGAGGAAGACTTCTAGCGGAGTTCGGTATCCCAGCTTTTTCCTTGGTCTGTTGTTAAGTTCGTCAACTACTCTTCGAAGAATGTCGGGGTCGAGGTTGGCAAAGCTCGTTTTCTTGGGGTAATACTGGCGGAGCAGTCCGTTGGTGTTTTCGTTT
>CAIJOU010000847.1 GCA_903822375.1 Candidatus Hydrogenedentota bacterium | reverse complement strand
CAAAATCGTGGTTCCCACCCAACGGATAATAGGGAATTCCGATCTTGTCCAGTACCCCCCGTGCCGTACACATGGCCTCGCGCGTCTGAATGCTGACCACATCCCCCGTAATGAGCAGGAAGTCCGGATGCAGCGCCTGTAAATCGGCGCTCAAACACTTCATGACATCCCCCATCATGCTGCACAGGACGCGGTTGTTCCACTCGCCATCGCGTTCGCTGGCCAAGTGCAAGTCAGATAATTGGACGAAACGCCACATATCCACTCCTGTGTTTCTTGATTCACCATACCACAGGAAAACGGCTTTTTGCCAACCAGCACGTGCAAAACCGGCCGAAACCGGAATGCAACGCGTCTGAAGTCTTGACACGGCGGGTGAGTGGTTGCTAGAGTCGCCCAATCAAGCGTGTATACTGGATCGGACCGCCATATTCAGCGGCTCTTGCTTCCTTCAGGAAAACGTGCATGGATATTCAGGATGCCATAGCGCTCGTCACAAAGCGAATTGACCTGAGCCGCGAACAGGCGGCCGAGGCCATGTGCTGCCTGATGTCCGGCACGGCCACACCCGCCCAGATGGGCGGATTCCTGATTGGCCTGCGCATGAAGGGTGAAACGGTGGATGAGATCACCGGTTTTGCCGAAACCATGCGGCGCTTCGCGGCCAAAGTGCCTGCCACCCGTCGTCCCCTGGTCGATACCTGCGGCACCGGCGGCGACCACTCGGGCACTTTCAACATTTCCACCACGGCCGCATTCGTCGTGGCCGGTGCCGGCGTGGGCGTGGCGAAACACGGCAACCGCAGCGCCACCAGCAAATGCGGCAGCGCCGATGTGCTGGAAGCGCTTGGCGTGGCGCTGGACCTCGCCCCCGAACAAGTCGGGCAATGCATCGACGAGATTGGCATCGGTTTCCTCTTCGCGCGAAATTTGCACGGGGCCATGAAGCATGTGGCCCCTGTGCGCGCCGAACTGGGCACCCGGACACTGTTCAATCTTCTGGGCCCCCTGGCAAACCCGGCCGAGGCGGACGGCCAAATGATGGGCATATTTGATCCGGCCCTGGTGGAACCCATTGCGGGGGTGCTCATGCGCCTGGGGGTGCGCCATGCCTATGTTGTCTCTGGCCATGACGGAATGGATGAAATAGGCCTTTCCGGCCCAACGCGGGTGGCCGAGGCCGTGAACGGCACCGTTCGCGTCTTTGAAATACGACCCGAGGAATATGGTTTCTCTCCCGCGCCGCACCAAGCCATCCTTGGCGGCGAAGCCGACGAGAATGCGCGCATCCTCCGGCGTGTTCTGGAGGGTGAATGCGGTCCGTGCCGCGACATCGTTGTTCTCAATGCCGCCCCGGCCATTGTGGCCGGCCAGGGCGGACAAACCATGGAGGACGGGTTGCGCGCCGCTCAAGAGTCCATTGATTCGGGCCGTGCATTGGCCAAGCTGGAAGCACTGATCCAATTTACAAGGCAGTCGTCCCCACGACCCTGACGAATGGAAGACATTCATGATTCTCGACGCCATCGTCGCAAACAAACGCATAGAAGTCCAGGCGCGCAGGCAGGCGCTGCCGCTCCACCAACTGGAGGAGCGGATAGAAAGCCTTCCGGCCCCGCGCGATTTCCGCGGCGCGCTCCGGCGTGACGGCATCAGCCTGATCGCGGAGATAAAACGGCAATCCCCGTCCAAGGGCAGCATTCTCCCCGATGTGGACGTGGCCCATCTGGCCACGCTCTACGAGCAAAGCGGCGCGCGGGCCATATCCGTGCTCACCGACCAGAAGTACTTCGGCGGCAGCCTTGATGACCTGGTGAAGGCAAAAACGCACACCATGCTCCCCTGCCTTCGCAAGGAATTCATCATTGACCCGTACCAGATCCGAGAGGCCCGCGCCGCAGGGGCGGCCGCCGTGCTGCTCATTGTCCGCATCCTGACCGATGAAGAACTGCAATTCTTCCTCGAACTGTGCAGAGCCCTCGGCATTGCGGCGCTCGTCGAAACCCACACGGAAGACGAAATCCTGCGCGCCATCGACTGCGGCGCGCACATCATCGGAATCAACAACCGCGACCTCGACACGCTTGAAATAGACCTCGGCACCACGCTGCGGCTCAAGAAGCTTGTCTCCGGCGGCCATACGCTGGTGAGTGAAAGCGGCATACACACCCGCCGCGATGTGCAAATGCTCGAGGACGGCGGTGTGGACGCCATACTCGTGGGTGAATCCATCCTGACCAGCGGCAACATCCGCGGCAAGATCCAGGAATTGCTGGGCCATGACCAAGATTAAGATATGCGGAATAACAAACCGGGACGACGCACTGGCCGCCTGTGACGGCGGTGCGGACGCGATAGGCTTTGTTCTTGCGCCTGAAGCGGCCAAACGCGGCCGTTACGTTGACACCGACACGGTGCGCGGGATCATTAAGGAACTGCCCGCCTATGTCGTCACTGTGGGCGTGGTCGTCAATGAACCGCTGGAACAAATCCAGGAGTACCTTACTTTTCTGGACCGGGTCCAGCTTCACGGCGATGAATCGCCGGAATACTGTGAGGCCGCCGGACCGCACGCCTACAAGGCCGTGCGCCCCGCCGCCGATGCCCAGGCCGACGACTTTGCACGGTGGCCCGGGCCAACGCTGCTGTTGGACGCCCTTGTGGCCGGCGAACATGGCGGCACGGGGCGGCGCTGCGACTGGAACGCGGCCACGAGAGCCATACAGACCGGAAAAAGGATTATCCTTGCCGGCGGATTGACACCGGAAAATGTCGGGGAAGCCATTGAACGCGTCCGCCCCTGGGCAGTGGATGTGTCGGGCGGCGTCGAAAAGGCGCCCGGAAAGAAGAGTTATGAAAGAATACGAAGCTTTGTCTACAACGTCCGTAAAGCATCCCTGGCCTGATGCCCGGGGCCGCTACGGGCGCTTCGGCGGCCGGTATGTTCCCGAAACGCTCGTATATGCCCTGGATGAGTTGGAGGCCGCATACCGCTCCGCCATGGCTGATCCCGCCTTTCTCAGCGACCTTGCCGAACGCCAGCGCAACTACGTGGGACGCCCCACGCCGCTGTACCGTGCCGACCGGCTGACCGCGCACCTCGGCGGCGCGCGCATCTACCTGAAGCGCGAGGACCTCGCGCACACCGGCGCGCACAAGATTAACAACGCCTTGGGACAGTGCCTGCTCGCCAAGCGCATGGGCAAGCCGCGCGTCATCGCCGAGACCGGCGCGGGCCAGCACGGCGTCGCCACCGCGACGGCCTCCGCCCTGCTTGGCCTGGACTGCGATGTCTACATGGGCACAGAGGACATTGAGCGCCAGAAACTGAACGTATTCCGCATGCGCCTGCTCGGCGCGCGCGTTATCGGCGTCGATTCCGGCTCCAAAACACTCAAAGACGCCATTAACGAGGCGATGCGCGACTGGGTGACCAATGTGCAGCACACGCACTACGTGCTCGGTACCGTGCACGGGCCACACCCCTTCCCCATGATCGTGCGCGACTTCCAGAGTGTCATCGGGCGCGAAGCCCGCTGCCAGATTCTCGATCAGGAGGGACGCCTTCCCGATGCGCTGATTGCCTGTGTTGGGGGCGGCTCCAACGCCATGGGACTCTTCTATGAATTCCTGGGCGATACCGACGTGGCCATGGTGGGTGTCGAGGCCGGCGGCACCGCCATCGTGCCGGGCATGCATGCGGCCCGCTTTGCCGGCGGTGCGCTGGGCATGCTGCAGGGCGCAATGAGTTATGTATTGCAGGATAAGGACGGCCAGATCGGCCAGACGCACAGTGTTTCGGCCGGATTGGACTATGCCAGTGTCGGCCCGGAGCATGCGCTCCTCTTCACCAGCGGCCGCGTGGAGTACACCCATGCAAGCGACCAGGAGGCGCTCGATGCATTCCAGTTGCTGAGCTGCACCGAAGGCATCATCCCCGCCCTGGAAAGCGCCCATGCCATCGCCGAGACCATCAAACGCGCGCCAACCATGCGCGCGAACCAGACCATCATAGTCAATCTCTCCGGCCGTGGCGACAAGGACGTTCAGCAGGCCGCCAAGTTCATTCTGAAGGGGGAGGAGATTTAGCCATGAACAGAATTGAAGCCCGTTTTCAGGCGTTGAAGACACAAGGCGTGTCCGCTTTCGTCCCCTATATCACTGCCGGTGATCCGAGCATGGATTTGTCCGAACAGCTTGTGCTTGCGCTGGAGCGCGCCGGTGCGGACGTCATCGAGTTCGGCGTTCCCTTCTCCGACCCGGTCGGCGACGGCATCGTCATTCAGGAGGCGGCACAGCGTGCCCTGCAGCGGGGCGCGAGCCTTCGCAAGGTCATCGCCGCCGTACGCAGCATACGCCGGACCTCTCAGGTCCCCCTCCTCCTGTTCAGCTACTTCAATCCCATTCTCGCTTACGGCATCGAAGCCTTCGCCCGCGACGCCGCCGAGGCCGGCGTCGACGGTGTGCTCTGTGTGGACCTGCCCCCCGACGAGGCTGATGACTATAAACTTGCGCTCGACCAGGCCGGACTCTGCACGGTCTTCCTTACCGCCCCCACCACCAGCGACGATCGCCTGCGCCTTGTCGGCGCCAAATGCACCGGCTTCGTCTACTACGTCTCCCGCTTGGGCGTCACCGGCGAACAGACCGCCCTCGCCGAAGGGCTCAAGGACGCTGTGACACGCATCCAGCGCCTGACCGGCAAGCCCGTCGCTGTGGGCTTCGGCATCTCCACCCCGGAACAGGCCGCCGCCGTGGCTGGATTGGCCGAAGGCGTTGTGGTCGGGTCCGCCATCGTGCGCGTTGTCGCGCAGCATGGCGAAGACCCCGCGCTCGTGGAGACAGTTGAAACGTTCGCAGGCAATCTGGCGCAGGCGGTAAAGGGGCAGACCTGAAGCAAGACGTGTACGGGTGAGATACTCCCGCCTGTTGGTCCCGTGTAGACCCTCCGCTACAGTTTGATACCTGTGGATTGAACACTTTCACGCTCCCCTTGACAACAGATTACATCCGTGCGATAATGTCTCACATGTGTAATATGCATGAAACGAAAGCTCCGCGCAACCGACGCAATTTGGGAGAGACTCTTAATGTTCCTTTCGCGCTCCTTCCCCCCAACACTTCTTCGCGTCGTAGTCTTCCTTCTTGTCCTTCCCTACCTCTCACACGCAGAACTTCAGAACATTAGAGTGTCTTCTGGTCCGGCGCATAAGACAAAACACATCCTTGTCACCGAATCGGGGGTAGTTCCCGACGATGGAAAAGATGACTCAGCGGCGCTCCAGGCACTGCTCGACAGCAGCAAGGAGTGGACGGAACTCACTTTTCCTGCCGGCACCTACGATATTTCTCGGACCGTGAACCTCAGTTCACAAACCATATTGCAGGGCGATCTAAAAGGCGGCTCGGTGCTGCGCTTTGCGGGAACCGCCCCATGCCCTATGTTCCAAATCCAGAACGGGAGCTACATAACCCTCTATGACTTGACCCTTGACGCTGCGATGAATCCCAACGCGACGCAGGGAATGGTTGTATCGCAGTCCAACGCGATATACATCCAGAATCTCACCATCCGCAATTTCAGTGCCGGGGAAGGTTTTGGGCCGCACGCGATATTCTTCTCCGAAAGGGTGACCAACTCTGTCATTTACGGTTGCAGTATGGAGAACATCGGCGTCGAAAGCCCTTGGGGCGCGGGCATCCGAATCTCCAAAGGCTCCTCAAGCAACACCGTCCACTACAATAAAATCCGAAACACCGGCCGCGGCGGAATTTTGTGCAACGAATCGCCCGAACTCCATATCATGATGAACACGATAGAGGGTTCACACGGTGAAGGTCTGGGCATTGAACTCTGGGGCGGTTGCCCCAAATCCATCGTGGAAGACAATACCCTCGACCATTGGCTGAGCGTCGACAAATCGCCGCAGACCGCCATTCGCCGCAACAAGATCAGCGACCCCTCCGGCACTATCAAGGCCATTGGTTTGGAACTCGTGGATTCTTCGGACTGTATCTTTGCCGACAACACAGTAGATGGTGGCCAGCAGATCGGCATTTCGGTCTCAAACACCGGCCCCAAAGAACGCATCTACTGGGCGCGCAACACCATCCGCAACTGCGTGACCTGGAACGCCCAGATACAGGGGGAAGCAGGCGGCGCGACGGGCCACGTCTTCCGCCAGAACACCTTTGAGGGCGCCCTGCTGAATGACATGAAAGCTCAGTATCCCGGTCAGGGCTATGGCGTGCGTTTCAACGGCAACTGCCACAACATGCTTTTTCTCGAAAACACGATCATCGGCAACGGCCATGGGGCCTTCCAAACCTGCGGCGAGAATCTCGATTCCCTCCGTTTCGTGCGCAACACCATCAAGGATAACAAGGGACCGGTACTGACGGGACCGCTGGGTGTAACTCCCTGCTGGACAGGAAACCACGCCACCAACAACAGCGACGATACCCTTCCGCCTGAATCATCCTCCCCCTGTATGTTTCAGGTTTCCATCACCGTCCTCCCCGACGCCGAGCATCCGGGATTGCATCGCTTCGCCTGCAAGTCGGAAGACAACACGCATGTGTTGAAACACGCCCTCTGGGACTTTGGTTACGGCATTCCACTCACCGGTCTGGAAGTCACCCCTGAGATTCTCTCGACTACAGT
>CAIJOU010000846.1 GCA_903822375.1 Candidatus Hydrogenedentota bacterium | reverse complement strand
TGATGGGCACGCCCTACTACATGTCCCCCGAGCAGTTGCGCAACAGCCATGAGGTGGACCAGCGGGCCGACATCTACAGCGTCGGCGTGGTGCTGTACGAGGTGCTGACGGGCAACATGCCCACGGGCGTGCCGAGGCCGGCCTCCCAGATGCTCAAGGAGATTCCGCCCGCGATGGACGAGATCGTGGCGCGGTGTGTGGACCCCGATCCCGCAAGGCGGTTCCAAAGCGCGGCCGAGCTGCGCACCGCGCTCAAGCCGATCATGGAAATCATCGCCTCGGGCAAGGACTTGGAAAGGTCGCTGGCAAAGCACCGCAGGACGCGCGACACGAGACCGCTTCCGTGGCGGCGCATTGCCGGCGCGACGCTCATAGCCGTCCTCATTGCCGGCATGGTTGCGGGCACCCGGGCGACGTACCAGTACTGGCGGGCGAGTGCCCTGGCAGCCGTCCCGGCAGCTGCGGCGCCGGGTGACCGGTTTGGTGAGATTGAACTGATGGTGAACAGTGTGCGCCCGCAGGTTGAACCGCTGGCAAGAAGCAGCCAGGACATGCGCAACCTGTTTGAGTCCGCCTCCTCGCGCTGGAACGACGCCGTGGCGGCGCGCCAGGACAGTGGCGGCGGTGCGGCGGCCACGGCGGCGGCCGAGGACGCGTTGCAGCGTTTTCTTGCCATGGCCCTGCTGCGCGAGGGCATGGTTTTTGTTCCCCCGGGATTGGTCATGGTGGACGGCGCGCAACAGACCGTTCCGGGGTTCCTGATCGACACCACGGAAGTGTCCATCGGGCAGTACGCCGAGTTCTGCCGCAGTGTCGAGGGCGGATGGCGTATTCCGGAAGAACTCCGCTCCGTGATGGATTCCTACACGGACTATCCCGTTGCCTGGGTCTCATGGTTTGACGCGCGGGCCTGCGCCCTGTTCCGGGGCAAGTCACTGCCGACCCGCGGGCAGTGGGCGCGTGCCGCCTACGGTGGCAACAACGCCTCCGACCAATACCCCTGGGGTGCCGAATGGCAGGGAAACGCCTGCAACTGCCAGGGGCAGGCGGTTGTGGTGGGGAAATCGTTCGATCACGACCGCACCTGGTCGGGTTGCTATGACATGGCCGGAAACGTCTCCGAATGGACCGCATCCTGCCCGACCGCCGAGTCCGCGAACCGGGAACCGGACTTTGGCGACAGCATGCAGGTGTGCGGGGGCAGCTTTACCACGGGGGCCACGCCCCTTGGCTCCGCGCGCAGCCTTCCCTATGAGACGCGTGCGGCCGACCTCGGTTTTCGGTGCGTAATCAATATCGGCACAACGGCCGCCGATGTGCAAACCGCGCTGGCACGGCTTCGCTAGCGGAGCTGCTGCAGGGAACGGGCTCGAAACCCCGCCCAAGCCGGGGCGGTCAAAGGTGCGGGCCACATTCATATAACTACTGGTTACCATGATGAACCGTTGGCGGAGACGCCATGCACGGCTGGAGTGATTCAGATGCTCAAGTTCCTCAAGAAAACGCTCGTCTTTTTAGTCGGTGTTGTGCTGGTCGTGCTGGTTTCCGGCTACGTTTGGATCCATCCGGGCCGGGGCCCGGTCGAGAAGGTGGACCCCAAGGAAAAGGGTTATGCGGAGGAAATCGACGGCACGCTGGTGCTTCATCTTAAGGGTTCGCCCTACGAAATGGGGTATCAGCGCGGCAGTCTGGCCAAAGACAAAGTCCAGTTGATGATGAAGCGTTTTGACACTCTTCTGGACAAGGCCAAGGAGGAAATGGGCCTGCCGAAGTTTGCCGCCAATCTGATTCTGGACATCACCTACCAGCTCTGTTCCGCCTATATCCCGGAGCGGTACAAGCGCGAGATGGAGGGACTGGCGGACGGCAGCGGCGCCGACCTTCAGATAATCCGGCGCGGCCAGGTCATCTCAGTCATCACCGAACGCGGGTGCAGTTCCTTCGCGCTCTGGGGAAAGGCCACCGCGGACGGAAAGCTTTACCAGGGCCGCAACTTTGACTGGATACTTGACGCCGGACTCGAGGACACCGCCGTTTTGACCCTGTGTGAGCCGGACGGCCGCAACCGTTTTGCCGGAGTGAGCTATGCCGGGCAACTTGGCGTGCTGAGCGGAATGAACATGGAAGGCATGTCCATCGCCCAGATTGGCGCCATAACCAAGGACAAATCGCTGCGCGGCACCCCGCTTGAATTCGTGCTGCGCCGGGTTCTGGAGGAATGTTCGGACCTTGACCAGGTCACCAATCTGCTCAAGAGCGTCAAGCACACCGTGGGCTACAACTACGTTATCGCCGACGGCGACGCCCGTGATGCCCGCGCCTACGAGACCACGGCCCATCAGGTGGCCATATTTGGCCAGAACGATCCCAAAGAAACGTGCGAGTACGCCATCCGCATCGAAGACGCGGTGTTCCGCGCCGATGAGGCCATGGACCCGACCGTGCGGGGCCTTCAGGAATGCTCCAAGGCGCCCGGTCTGCCCTACGGGTCCAACTCGTACGACCACCGATACAAGGGCATAGCGACACGCGTTCAGCAGAACTACGGCAAGATAGATCAGGCCGTCGCCCTCGACATTCTGCGCGCCACGGCCATGGACAACGCCAATCTGCACGCCGTTCTGACCAACACGACTGACCGCCAGATGTGGGTTGCCCACGCCAAGAACGGCCAGAACGCGAGCCTCCAGAACTTCGTGCATTATGATCTCAACCGGCTGTTTCAGCGTCCCGAGACGCGGCCCGCCGAGACCGCCGCAGCCCCGGTGGCCCCACCGCCGCCAGCCCCTGGGCCGGTCACAGCCCCCGCCAAATAAGCGCGCATCCGATATCTGTGTGCCGGAGGCGTTTTGCGCTCCTGTCGGCAAGAGACTATAGGTCTCCCCGCTTCCCGCTCATTTCGCGCGTTCCACGACAGGTTTGACACTTATCGAGGTATCAGACCGCCTGTACGCCGGAAGAGACAGGATGGCACTGGTTCCCCCGCCTTCCCTGGAACTGAAGGTCAACGTGCCCCCGTGTTCATGGGCGATGTTCGACGAAATCCACAGTCCCAGGCCCATGCCTTCAGCACCGCGTTTCGTGGTGAAGAAAGGCGTCCCCATCTGCTTCATGTTTTCCTCCGATATGCCGACGCCCTCGTCACGTACCTCAATGACGACCCTTTCCGCCGGTTCGTCATGGTACGTGGCCACCGTCACGGAGCGTTCCCGGTTGGGAAGCGACTGGCAGGCGTTCTGGATCAGGTTTATGACCACCTGCTCGATGCGCTGAAAATTGCCGATTACGGCGGGCAACCCCGGGGCGAGTTCGACATGGAACCGGTCTGTGTGTTTCTTCACAAGGTTCGAGAGGAGAATGACCGCAGAATTGACGGTTGCGTTTGCGTCCACCGGGGCCATGGTCTCGGTGGGGTTGTTCCGCGCAAAATCACGCAGTTCGTTTACGATCACCTCGATCCGCCTGGAATTTGCAATGGCG
>CAIJOU010000845.1 GCA_903822375.1 Candidatus Hydrogenedentota bacterium | reverse complement strand
TTCACATGAGGCCACTGCTCAGCGAAGGTAGCTGAGTTGTTACACCAAGAATACGACTAGCAACATGCGGTGGCGGCCCTCGCAGCGCGGCGACCATTGTTCACCTACAAATCATGGTGGTCATCTAACTGCAGATATCCTCTACACATTCAGGCAATTATTCAGCAGACAACCCGCTTCGATCTCAAACCTGGCAGGAAGTCCTACCCACTGTCTTTCATACAGAGCCAGTTTAAGTGTAGCGCTGGTACGCTAGGCACTAGCAAAGCGTTGAGCCAACGTGTTGATGGACTCAGTGTCCAGGTCAGGAAGTGATGCATAAACATTGAACAGACGGAGTATCACTAAACTATACGGCCAGCGCGCTACCCTTTGTGGTATAAACACATATTAGTATCATTATTACATTGCAACTCATGAGCAATGATGCTATAAATGTAGCATGAAAAGTGAATGCACCCTTCAGCTTTTTGCTGACGGCCGCTGGCACGACGCCGCCGGCGTGATGCTGTTTTCGCCGCCCGAGCAGGGCTGGCAAGCCCGCACCTACACGGGATATGCGGTTGAGTGGGCCGTGGACTGGGCCGGGCGGCGGGATGCTCATGCCCTGGGCAGCCAATTTCCTGTCAGCCTCCAGCCGTGGAAGCTGGAACATTGGCCTGTGTTCCTGCTGGACCTGCTTCCCCAGGGATATGGACGAGGGGAGGTGCTGCGTCAGCTCGGCCTGCCGGAAACCGCGCAGGTGTCCGCTGACTGGGCATTACTTAACGCCGGCGCGGGTAATCCGATTGGCAACCTAAGGGTAAAAGAGGCTGCGGAGTGGCTTCTCGCGCGCACGGAGGCTTCTCGGGGTTTCTCGGACGAGGAGGTGGCTGCGCGTTCTGACGATTTCACGGACTACCTCAGCATGCATGGGTTGTTCGTGGCGGGTTCTTCTGGTGTGCAGGGCGAGTGGCCAAAAATTCTACTGTCCCGAGGTAAGGATGGCCTCCTGTACTTGGACCACACGCTACCAGACGAGGATGCGGTCGAGCACTACATTGTCAAGTTTGGTCGTGGACCGAATGAGGCGCTGGCCTGCATCCTTCGCCACGAAGCACCGTTCATGCGCATTGCGTCCCATCTGGGCCTTCGGGTGCATAAGCCGCTCGAGCTGCGCGAGCGCGCCCTGTTCATTCCTCGGTTTGACCGTGAGGTGGCGGACGCCAGTGTCTTACGGCACGGCCAGGAAAGTCTGGCAGCATTGATGGGCTTGCCGGGGTTTGGCGTGGCCCCCCCCCACGATGATGTGGTGGCACGCCTGGCTAGAACCTGTACGGACCCGGCCTCGGAGGTGCTCGAGTATCTAAAGCGGGATGTAATCAATCTGGCTTTTGGCAACAAGGACAATCATGCAAGGAATACAGCGTTACAGCGTTTCAACGACGGTCGGATTCTACTGACCCCGTTGTTCGACTTCGCCCCAATGTATCTTCATCCGGACGGCATCGCCCGTCGTATGCGCTGGAAGGACAAGGAACGGGGGAACGTGGATTGGAGCGCAGTGCTCGACGGAGTAGCCAGCACGACGGGCCTGCCCAGCGCCGTACTGGCGGAAGGGATGCGTGCTCTTATCCCTTTGCTACACGACGTTCTTAACGATGGAGAGGGCTTCGGCTTGGAGCCAACTGTGCATGCCTTCATCGCCAAAACCATTCAGGCCCAGATAGAGGCACTCGAACGCATTCGGTGAGCAATACATGGACAAACGCTACAAACCATTGAGCTTGGCTCAGCAGATAGCCATTCGCCAGGAAGTGATGGATGAAGTGCTGGCCCATCCAGAGTGGCCGCTCCCGGACGTCGTCCGGTTTATCAAGAAACGCCTACGGCTAACCACGGAAGACTTGGCCAAGCTGTCCGGCGTTTCTTTTCGGGCGGTTCAGAACATCGAGCGAGGGGTCAGCGCCGGCACGGTGCAGACGCTCAATCGTATATTGGGAATACTAGGACTTAAATTAGGCGCGGTGAAATCCTCCTTGGAGGCCTAACCCCTGCCGTGCCCGGGGTGAACGGGGTCAGGTCTTG
>CAIJOU010000844.1 GCA_903822375.1 Candidatus Hydrogenedentota bacterium | reverse complement strand
GCCTTCGCCCGCGAACTGGCGGCGGCGAGCATTGGATTCAGCTCCGGAGCCGATGACAGCCATCATAAGAGCCTCAAAGCCATCGAAAAGGCATTGACGCCCGAGTTCCGCAACCGGCTCGACGCCATCATCACCTTTAATCCCCTGCCCCTGGCAGTGGTCCGCCAGGTTGTGGACAAGTTCGTGCGCCAGTTGAACATGCAGCTCGCCGAGCGCCGCGTGACCCTGGTGCTGGACGACACCGTGCGCACCTGGCTCGCCGAGCGCGGCTACGATCCCAGGTTTGGCGCCCGACCGCTGGCCCGGCTGATCGAACAGGACATCGAGACGCCGCTGGCCGATGAAATCCTCTTTGGCAAACTCGAAAAGGGCGGCAAGGTGACCGTCCGTCTGGTGGACGGCAAGCCCTCCTTTGAATACGGCGGTGCATGAAGCCGAAGTATCATGAGACAGCGGGCGGCGTGGTCATTGATGCATCGGGAAGCATGCTCGTCCTTGTGCGCGATATCGAGCGCGGGGGGCGTTTGGTGCATGAGGTGCGGCTGCCCAAGGGGCATATCGATTCCGGCGAGACGGCAGAACAGGCCGCATTGCGCGAGGTCGAGGAGGAATCCGGCTACGCAGGCCTGGAGATCATCGCCGACTTGGGCGTGTGCCACAGCACCTTCACCTTTCGCGACAGGCTCAACGAGCGCGACGAGCGCTACTTTCTCATGCGCCTGACCGACCCGCATCGCGGCGCACCCCGTCCCACCGGCCACGAAGAGGCCCTGTTTCAACCCGACTGGCTTGAACCCGCCGCCGCCGCCGTGCAACTCACCTACGAAAGCGAGCGCGAATTCGCCCGCCGGGCCATCAAGATTCTATAGCCTCAGAATAGGGTTGGCCACAAAATGCACAGAAAACACAAAAAGAGGAACCAAGAGAAAACGTGAAAGACTTATTTCCTTTGGTTGTTATGTGATTTTTGTGTTTTTGTGGCCAGTCCTCCTCTGTCCCCGGTTTCTTTCGTTTTGACCGCGCCGCCACCGGGGGCTATACTTGTTGGCCGGGGCCGTGCTGCGCCGAATTCAGAATTTTCCCGGCCGGTCTTTTGTTTTTCATCCTGTACTATTACTGCGCCACCGCGCGCAAGGGAGATCGTATCATGGGCAGTGACATCGTCAAGAAAGGTTTTGAGCGCGCGCCGCACCGCGCACTGCTGCGGGCAACGGGCAAGGTGAAAGACAAGAAGGATTTCGACAAGCCGTTCATTGCCGTGTGCAACAGTTTCGTGGAGATTATTCCCGGCCACGCGCACCTGAACGTGTTTGGGCGCATTGCCTGCGAGGCCGTGGTGGAGGCGGGCGGCATTCCTTTCGAATTCAACACAATTGGCGTGTGCGACGGCGTGGCCATGGGCCACGGCGGCATGAAATTCAGTCTTCCCTCGCGCGAACTTATTGCGGACTGCGTTGAGACGATGGTGCAGGCGCACCAGTTCGACGCGATGCTCTGCATACCCAACTGCGACAAGATTGTGCCGGGTATGCTCATGGGTGCCATGCGCTGCAATATCCCCACGATTTTCGTCTCGGGCGGACCGATGGAGACGGGCGGGAAGGTGGACGGCAAGGACACCGACCTGATCACCGTGTTCGAGGCCGTGGGTGCCTACAAGCAGGGCAAGATCAACGACGAGCAGCTTGAGGAGCTTGAATGCAAGGCATGCCCGTCGGCCGGCTCGTGCTCGGGCATGT
>CAIJOU010000843.1 GCA_903822375.1 Candidatus Hydrogenedentota bacterium | reverse complement strand
TATTCAGTCCGGTCCGCTCGACGGTGGCTGCCGGGTTCTGGCCAGGGCCTTGAAACGGATCGAGCCGACTGGAAAGATAATCACCATTGAAGGTCAGCTCGAAGACGGAACTTGGCAGGCCGAGCATTACGGGCTGGAGCTGGACGGGGGCATGATCGACGGGGACGGGTATGCGCCATCTCGTGAGTCATGGGCGAGACGCTTCGCAAAGAACGAGAGTCTCGACAGGCCGTATCGGATTACCGAGGGGGAGGTCCAGAGCGAAGACATTCCGCAGGATGCTCCAACCGAGAAGAAGCTGGCAGCCGCCTTAGAGAAAGAGCTGGCCCCTGACGAAGGATACGGAGAGTCCCGTGCTGAGAAAGGAATTGCCGTTTACGAACATCTCCCGGTTTTCGCGATAACAGAAAAGGGACTGACAAGAAGATCCCGCAGAGCAAATAATAATCAAGAGGTATCCAATGGACACGAAGTATCCGGAACCGCGGTGGTGCGGGCTGACAATGCCCCTGCCGCCGGTCAGGGGATCGATGATAAACGGAAAATACCCGCCCCTGGAGGAAGGGTGCTTCCCTATGTTCCTGAACGGGGTACCCTCCCCGCCGTCAAAAGCGAACCCATCGGAATCTGGAAATCCTCCCGCAGGAAAATAACCAGTCTGGAAGACGCCGCCGTTATTGCCCGTGACAACCTGTTCCGTGACGCACAGGAAGTATTTGTTACAATCGTTACCGACAAATCTGGAAAGATTCTTGCCGTCAACCAACACGCCACCGGAGCCCCTAACCAGAGCCAAGTCTACGCTTATTTTGCTGCAGGACAGATATTAAATGTTGAGGGTGCTTCTAAGGTATGGACTGTCCATAATCACCCTTCCGGACAAGCCAAATTGTCCGAGGCAGACCTGAGCGTAAGCTCCAACATAGGCGATCTTATCGTGGACGCCGGGATCGAAAGTATGCCGATCATTGCGATCACGCCGACCAGATATTCTGATAACACGTGGTCTAGCGAACCTCTTCCGCCGAAAGAACCTGCACTTTACGAACTACCGCTACTCGGAAGAAAATTTGACCAGTCCCCGGAAGGTCTCGAAAGCATAGGAAGCCAGAAGGAATTTGAGGAGTTTGGCCGTTTATATATGAAAGAGGGCGGGATGATTCTCGTTTCCGCCCAGCGTCAGCCCGTTGCGTTAATAGCTATCGACGACTACTCAAAACTCCGCCCCCTCCATACGGAAATCCTTCGTGAAGCGGAAAAGAGAAATGCCGTAGACTTCATGATCTATAATGCCGATAAGACATTAACGACGGCTGACATTGACAATCTGCTTTCCTTCGCGAAAAACACACAGCTTGAGTTCACGACTGTTCGGGACAGTGCTGGAGACCACTACGAAAAAATAAAGGAACTTTGGGGGGCTGTAAGAAATAGCAGAGAGAGAAAGGTTTTTTATTCCGTCGCCAAGAAAGAAACCGACGCCATCGACAGTACTTCCATCTTCCCCGAAGTGAATGAGCGCCTGAAGGCAGCGAAAGGTGTCAAGTACGCCTCCCTGAAGGACAGGACAAAGGATGCCCTCGTTACCGGCTGGGAGCATTTCACCCGGCACTTTCAACACCTTGAACCGGAAACGGACGGCGCGGTCATTGACGTCTTCCGCAAGTTCCAGGATGTTCCCGCGTGGGCGAAGGATGAAACCGTTCGGCAGTTGTCTGGCTTCATCGGACGACTTTCTCCCCCGGGCCGGGACGTGTTCACGATGAACATCCTTTTGCCGGACATGATCCGGGACATCGAAAACGGCACTCTGGCTGTGGATGATGAGGGTGAACTACCGTTCGGTTACAAAAACAGGGATCAGGTGCAGCAGGATTACGACCATTTCAGGGCCATAGCCGAAGGAAATACCGCAATAATGGAAGCCCTTGATAGGCGGAACGCCTTCATGACTTCGTTGACCGACCAGCTCATCCAGCACAAGCTCCTGAAGAAGGAGCTTGCCAACGACCCGGCAGCCTACATCCACCACCAGGTACTTGCCTACATGAACTACAAGGAGAACCCGAATTGGGGGATGTCTTCACGAGATGTTCGGACCCACCGGAAGGGCTGGCAGCTCGGGCGGAAGGGTTCCCAACTTGACTATAATACCGAGTATGTCGAATCCGAGTTTGAGATTATTTCC
>CAIJOU010000842.1 GCA_903822375.1 Candidatus Hydrogenedentota bacterium | reverse complement strand
TGTAGTGACAGGTTGGCCACCATAAGGTGGCTCCCAAACGGCGGGGCCGCGTTAGCGACCACGCATAGCCGCTTTGAGCGGCTCACAACATTAAAGCCCCCGGCTTTGCCGGGGGATACTTACTAAATGCCGCGCCTTCGGCGCTCCGAACGGAACATCAATGCGGGGCGATGGGCGGGAACAGGATGCCAGCCCGTTGCTGCTTGGGGACTGCCTCCATTTCGATGCAAAGACCCAATTGCGCCAACAACGACGAGGGCTCGAAATGGTGGCTGTACCCGTGCCCGCCAACGCCGTGTTGTTCGGGTACAGACACCTGTTCCCGGCATGGGTGGTTTTTGCATGAATTGGGCAATGGGCGGGAACAGCATGCCAGTCCCCTTATGGGTGGTTTTTGGGTCCGCCCCTGTCCGTGTTACACTGGATGCCGGTATCGGACCCGAAGAACGGGACCGTGGCTATATGGCTAATCCCACGCTGACAGCATCACGACAACACACCGGAATTCTTGCATCATGATCAGGCACTGGATCGCGGCGTTTCTCGCCGCATGGACCCTTTCCCTTGCCGCGGGCGCGCTGGAAGCCGGCGCAGGGCGGGCGGACATCACGGCGCCCGTCGGCACCCCGCTCAACGGCTATGGGGACCGGATGGGCCGCAGTTCCACGGGCATCCACGACCCACTCTGGGCGCGGGCACTCTTTTTGGATGACGGCACCACGCGCCTGTTCCTGGTGAACGTGGACCTGGTGGCCATCAACCCCGAATTGCGCGCCCGGGTGCTGGAACTGGCACCGGATGTTGTTCCGCGCGAGAATATCATTCTTTGCGCCACGCACACGCACAACGGGCAGGGCGGCATGACGCCCAACCTGGTGATGCGCGCCGTGTCGGGGCGCTTCATGCCGGAAGTGCTCGAATCGACGGCCATCGCCATCACGCAGGCCATGCGGCAGGCCTATGACAGCCACCGGCGCGCGGCCATCGGCTACGGCACGGCCAAGCAGACGGGGCTTACGGGCAACCGCCGCTTTTCCGGCGGGCCGATGGACGAGCAAATCGGCGTCATCATGGTCGAGGACGCCGACGGCAAGCCCATCAGCGTGGTCGCCAACATCGCCGGACACCCAACCACGGTCGGCGACGGTCCGGAGCATTACCAGTTCTCGGCCGACTATCCCGGCTTCTACTACAAGGAAATGGAGACGCTCACCTCGCCCGACTGCGTCGCGCTGTTCCTGAACGGCGCCGAGGGCAACCAGACCGTCGGCGATCCCGAGGGCAAGTCCGGGTGGGCCCGCACCGAGGCGGTGGGAAAGCTGCTGGCCCACCGGGTGAAGGAGGTTGTGAACGGCATCTCCTGCGGCGAGGCCACGCTCAAGATCAACTCGGCCGAGCCCAAACTTCCGCTGACCCTTGCCTCCCTGCTGCAGCCTGACAAGGTCTTCCTCCAGACGCTGGAGATCAATGACCTCCTGATGACGTTCATCCCCGGCGAGCCGTGTGTTGAAATCGCGCTTGAACTGCGCAAACGCGCGCTGGCGCGCGGCTATGCCGCCCAGTTCACCGTGGGCCTGTCCAACAACTACATCATGTACTTCACGCCCAAGTCGATATACTCCGAGTTCAACTACGAGGCGTCCATGTCCTTCTTCGGCCCGCGCATGGAGGACTGGTTCTACAAGCAGTTTACGCGGCTGATGGGCAAGGGCGAGCCCCTGCCGGACCCGCCCATGGCCGAACCGGCGCAACCGCAGGAGATCAAGGGCGGCATGCTGCTCAATCTGGCCGGCGATCCCTACACGATCGGCGTGGCCCGGGGCCGGGCTTTCCAGGAAGATTTGAAGCTTCGCTATGAGAACCGGATCTACCAGCCCGTCGCCTCGGGCGCCTGGTATCCGCCCGACAGTGTCTGGGCGCTCATGCCCAAGTTCATTGACCCGACCATGCTTCTTGTGCCGATGATGGGCATGGCCGCGCGGCCCCTGCTGAAGGGCGTGCCCGACACGGCCTTCAACGAAATGGAGGGGCTTGCCGACGGCGCGGGCCTGCCGTTCGACGCCATGTGGCTGCTGCAGAATGCCACCACCTTTGGCGCGCTTGAGAACAAGGCGCCGCTCTTTGCCACGCCGCTGTGCACCATGTTCGCCACCGTGGGCGTGCGCGCCGGCGCGGATGACCTGCTGGTCGCGCGCAACCTGGACTGGGCCTTCGACGAGCAGCCTGTGGTCACCAGGGTGGCCCCAGGCGCGGGACACAAGTACGTGCAGGTCGGGTTCACGTGGAATGCGGGCGTGTTTACCGGCATGAACGACGCCGGGCTGGTGGTTTGCGTCGAGCGCATGCCCGGCGCGCCCGCGCCGGTGATGCAGGGTCCGCCCATCGAGATGGTCCTGCGCGATCTCATGCAGAACAATGACAAGTTTGAGCCCGCGCTGGCGGTGCTGGCCGCACAGCAGCACGTGCGCGGCGTGCATGTGCTCGTCGCCGGCTTTGAGGGCAAGGCGTCCCGGGCTGCGGTGGTTGAGTACGGAACCTCCGTGGTGGTGCGGCGCATCGAAAAGGAGGGGGTGCTGCCCGGGGTCGACCCGGCCTCGGCATCGGCCGACGATGCCGCCCGCAGCCGTTACGGGCGCGTGCTGGCGATGACCTCGGAAAAGCGCATCGTGGGTGACCGCGAGATGCAGCGCATTCTGGGCGACAAGGAATCCGGCAAAGAGGGCCTGGCCACGGTGTTCAACGGGCAGACCCGTCACAGCGTGGTGTTTGTGCCCAAGAGCGGCAAGATGTACGTGGCGTTCCCGGGCAAGGAAGGGACGATCGGCCCGTTCAACACGATCTCCGTGAAGGAGTAGTTTCCCATGAGTGACGTGGTTCGCAATTTCTCCATGGGCGGCAGCCTGCGCAAGCGGCGCCGCGACCTTCGCCGGCGCGCGGCCGGCCGTATCGGCCGGGGCGTGCTGTTGCTCTGCCTGCTGGTTGCGCTTGCGGCACTGTGGATGAGCCGGGACAACTATGGCATGGGCACCCTCATCCCCAGGGACCGGTCTTTCCAGGCGTGCGTGGTGGACGTGATGCGCAAGCAGGAAATACTGGGCGCCTCGCGCCTGTGGGAACTGCTTCCCGCCGGCGACGCCACCCGTGCCGAATTCTCGAGGCTTTCGGCCAATCCGCCGCTGCCCAAGTGGCTGCTGAACAACCTGAGCACGGGTATTAGCCACTGGTCCAGTTCCCGCCCGGACAGTTTTGACGACCTTCTTGTCGTCACGCGCATGACCCATATCGGCTGTCTGGCCGAGTATGCCCTGCACTTCCTGCCGATGATCAAGTCGGACAACGCGGGCGGCCTGCATCTGCGATATGTGCCCGAGGCGTCCCTGTACTATGCCGTGCGCGGCCGCGTGCTGCTGGCAAGCCCGTCGCGGCGGACCCTTGCCCACGCGCTTACCTTGGACGCGGACGAGGCGGCGGGTCCCGCCGCGTTGGCCGAATGGTCCACCGCCGCGGCGGGGGCCGACCTCTACGGCCGGGTCGACCCGGCCGCCGTGCCCGAACTGAAGGGCACTTTTGACGCGGTCCAGTTCTCTTTGTGGATGGAGCCCGCGTCCATCCGTGCTTCGGTAAAGGCCAGGGTCGGCGACGCGTGGAAACAGCGTTTTGCCGGACTGCTGGAGGGGACCACGCCGCGCGACCTGCGGGTTGCACCGGACGGATGCGTCATGCTCTCGGCCGATTTCGGCAAGCCCGTCAATGAAACACTGCTCCAGGTTGCCAGGGCGTTCGGTCAGGAAGACAAAGTCGCCATGGTGCTGGGTGCCGGGGCATTGTCCGGCAACAGCGCCTTCGCGCCCGCCATTTCGCTGCTCCAGGGCGTGCTGAACGGTGCGACTGGGGGCATGCGCCTGTCCTGGACGGGGGTGGACCTCAACGAGATGATGCCCGTGCCAATCCTTGCGGGTTCGGTGGACGGCGGCGTGAACGCCGTGGCGGCGCTCATTCAGGCTCCCCCGCCCGTGCCGGCTGAAATACCCGGCATTGATGCGGTTCCGAGAGTCGATGCGGAAAAGAAGATGGTCTATCTGCCGATGGTCGGCGGGCCGTCCATGAAACCCGCCTTCGTCATTCAGAATGACGGTGTTCTGTTTAGCACTTCCCTCACCACGGCGGCCGAAATGGCCGCGGCGCCCCCGGCGGCCACGCTGGAAACCAAGGGCAATCTGTATCTTTGCGTGCGGCCCAAGCCCGCGGCACAGGCCATCGTCGACATCGGCAGAGAGCTGGCCGAATACCATCTCGTGCGCGGTCAGACGGCGGAGAGTTTTCTCAAGACCGCACAGCCCTATCTCGACAGCGCCGGGCGCGTCAAGGAATTGAGCCTTCTGGCCGCATGCGACAAGGGTGAAGTGCGCGCCGAGGCCCGGCTGGCGCTGCCGTAGGAAGTCTGAAGGGTGATGGGTGAAGTTGTGCTTCTTATCCCTTGCGGTCATCCCGGTTGCTCTCGTGCAGGCCGAGGGTGATTGCGGCGATCCGGGCCAGGGTGCGCGTCATTGCGGAAGGGTGCAGCACCGAGGCAACCGTGGGCCGTTTCGCCGTTCCTTCAGGCACCACATAGAGGCATGAAACCGCGCCCGCGAAACCGGTGGCGACGGCGAGCGTGAAACAGGTGCGGAAGCCCGGCAGCCGGAAGTGCTCAATGAGTATCCCCGCCAGCAGCGGCGTTATGCCGTAGGCCATGGACGTGCAGACCGTCCATGCCGCCGTGTAGCCGATGCGTTTGTCTTCGGGGGTCTGGTTCAGCATGGAGCGGTTGGCCGCGACCATGAAGGCGGAGCAGAACACGGCCGCCAGTGTCATGGCCGCCCCCGCCCCGGCGGCCCGCCAGGGGCCTTCCAGCGGGAGCACCAGCATGAGCACGGCCGAAAGGGCGTGCCCGGTGAGGGACTTGAACATGGCCCGTCCGCTGCCGCTGTGCTCGGTGAAACGGCCCCAGGGCGCGACGGTGAGCAGCACGCCCACGCTCGCCACGGCGCTGACCGTCATGGTCATGCTGTCGTGCAGCTTCAGCATGTCGCGCATGTACATCACCGCCGCCGAGCCGAACCAGGACATGCTGGAAATGCAGAAGGTGGCCGTGAGCATGAACCGCAGATAGGGGCCGTTGCAGAAGGCGGAGACATACGCGCCCACCTCGTCGCGGAAGGAGGGCCGTTCCGCAAAGGGTTCGCCGCCGTGGATGCGGGACATGGTGATCAGGCTCATAAAGCCCATGGCGATGCCGATGGCATAGATGATCAGGAACCGGGCGATGCTCGGGTTGCTGCCGGCCAGCAGCCAGGCCTGCACAAACATGATGGCGATGTTGATCACCTGCGTCACCGCCGTCTCGGTGCTGAAATAGACCGAGCGGCGGTCATCGGGGACAATCTCGTGCAGCCAGGGCAGCCATCCGCCCGAGCCTACCGCGCGCATGACGCAGAAGCCGAGTATGGCCACGGTGAGCACCATCCAGGCGACGCGGCGGTCGCCGGCGCGCAGCGCGAAGGGCATGGTGAACACGATGCAGCAGATCAGGTTGCGCGAGAACCACGCCCACAGCATGACGCGCTTCGGGCCGAAGCGCGTGACCAGCGGCATGGTCACCAGCAGCAGGAGCTGCGCGAAGGGCATGAACGAAATCAGCAGGCCGACCAGCGATTCGGGCATGTCGATCTTGCGCGCAAAAAGCACCATCGCCGGCCCGACGATGTTTTGCCACGACACCACGTTCACCGCAACGAAGAAGAGGAAGCGGCGTGGTGCGGGCTCGAGCTGGCGGAAGCCTGAAATGACGGGTGCCTGCATGAAAACGGGGATTCCAAGGGTGTTGCTGGCCTTCGCGGGTCCGGCGCAACGGGTCAGACTTCGATGTCCGCCACGGAGTTGAGCACCCGCGTGGGCTGATAGGGATAGCGCGCCATGTGCTCGCGGGTGGTGACCCCGGTCAGCACGAGCACCGTCTCCATGCCGGCCTGCATGCCGGCGATCACATCCGTGTCCATGCGGTCGCCGACCATGATGGTGTTTTGCGAATGAACACCCAGATGGTTCATGGCGCTGCGCATCATCAGGGGGGCGGGCTTGCCGATGTACAGCGGCGCGCGCCCCGTGGTCTTCTCAATCAGCGCGGCCATCGCGCCGCAGGCCGGCACGATGCCGTCCTCGGTCGGCCCCGAGGCGTCCGGGTTGGTGGCGATGAAGCGCGCCCCCGCGGCCACCAGGCGCACCGCCTTGGTGATGTTCTCGAAACTGTAGCCGTTCGTCTCGCCCAGCACCACATAGTCCGGATGATGGTCGGTGATGATGTAGCCGATCTCGTGGAGCGCGCTGGTCAGGCCGCTCTCGCCGATCACAAAAGCCGTGCCGTGCGGGTGCTGCCAGTGCAGAAACTGCGCCGTGGCCATGGCCGAGGTGAAAATGTTCTCCGGCTGGATGTCCAGACTGGTCATGCGCAGTCGGTGCGCCAGGTCGGCCGGCGTGAAGATCGGGTTGTTGGTCACCACCAGGAATTTGGCGCCGC
The DNA here is from genome assembly GCA_903822375.1 of Candidatus Hydrogenedentota bacterium. Lineage (GTDB taxonomy): Bacteria > Hydrogenedentota > Hydrogenedentia > Hydrogenedentales > CAITNO01 > CAITNO01. The sequence goes on along the minus strand of CAIJOU010000842.1, from coordinate 1,861 downwards.
GCTCGCGCAGCCGGTCAATAAAGTCCTGCGCGCCGGGAATCGCGGTGCGTCCGCGCACCAGCACGCCGTCCATGTCGATAAGGTAGTTCTTTGGTTCGCTCATCATGTTGTCTTTCCAGTTTGGGCTACGGCAGTAAACAAAAGCGGCGCGGGCCGTCCCGCGCAAGGCATGCTCGCGGCACTTCTCAATGACAGCAGCGCGCTGTCTGTGGGCGCTGCCCAAGGTCCCGGAGGGACCAATGTGAATAGCCGGAGGTGACCGTAGGGAACCTCCGGCTCTGCGCAAGAAGACCTTCCAGCCCCGTAGCGGGTTGAATGTCCGCAGGGTCTCTTACCCGGATTCACATTCAACCCGCTACGGGGTTGACGGACTTTTGGCCACTTTCCGGAGCTTCCCTTCGGTCACCTCCGGCTACTCATATTCTTCCCCTTCGGGGAAGCGAACAATCCTATAAGACGTTGACAATCTGCAAAGATTGTAGCACAGGCACTTCGTGACGACGTCTGAGACCATTGTTTGCGTGCACCGACCTATTCAGAAGGCTGCCGCCGGGCCAGCACTTCTTTAAAGGCCTCCACGGCCCAGTTCATTCCCGCGTCGTCTATGTCGCGGTGGAACACCGCGCGGATGCGGTCCCTGCCGGCCGCCATGGCCAGCACGCCGCGCGCCGACAGTTCTTTAATGTTCCCGGCGGGGTCATTGGTTTCAATGTAGAGGATATTCGTCGGCGACGGCAGGGCAAAGGGCACGCCTTCGGCCTCCAGCGCCTGGCGGAAAGCCCGCGCGCGCCGGTGGTCCTCCTCAAGGTCGCGCACATGGTTTTCCAGCGCATACAGTCCCGCCGCAGCCAGTACGCCCGACTGGCGCATGCCGCCGCCGAGCATTTTGCGGAAGCGGAGGGCCCGCGTGATGGTGTCGCGGGTGCCCGCGAGCAGCGAGCCCGCCGGTGCGCCCAAGCCCTTGGAAAGGCAGAAACTTACCGTGTCGCAGCCGCGCACGCAGTATTCCGGTTCGAGATTTGAAGCGGCGCAGGCGTTGAACAACCGCGCGCCGTCACAATGCAGCCGCAGACCGCGGTTGCGGCACAGTTGCGCGATGGATTCGATCTCGTAGTATTCGTAATAGGCGCCGCCGCCGCGGTTGGTCGTGTTTTCCAAGGCAACCAGCGTGGTCTGCGAATGGTGCGGATCGCTGGTCTGCACGACCATTTCCGCCACCTGTTCGGCGGACATCTTCCCCAGGGGGTCCGCGACCGTGCGGGTCATCAACCCGGCCACCATGGCCAGATTGCCGCTTTCATACAGGACCGGGTGGGCCATTTCGCTCAGGATAACCGAATCGCCGGGCCGCGTCTGCGACAGGAACGCCACCAGGTTGGCCATGGTGCCCGTGGGCAGGAACAAGGCCGCCTCCATGCCCAGCAGTGCGACGGCATGGTCCTGCAGTCGCCGCACGGTGGGATCGTCGCCAAAGACATCGTCGCCCACCTCGGCCTCGGCCATGGCCCGGCGCATGCCCGGGCTGGGCCTGGTGACCGTGTCACTCCGAAGATCGACGATTTCCTGCATGTGTACCTCCATCTAGGATGCTTCAGACCACCCCTCCCGGTGCATAGTCTACAGGAATGCGGTGCAATCCCGCCAGAATGGGCAATGGACAATGAGTACGCAAGACGGCAGGAATGGGGACAGCCAAGGGGGGGGGCCGCCGCCGCGTCCGGGTTATGCTTCACAAGTTCTGCAAAAAAGAGACATGATGTTTCTGACAAACAACCCCGGGGCGACAGGCCCCATGGAGGAAACATCATGTCTGGTGAGAAGAGTATCAAATTGGCGAAGCATTGGAAAGAGCTTTTGAGTG
>CAIJOU010000841.1 GCA_903822375.1 Candidatus Hydrogenedentota bacterium | reverse complement strand
CCACGGGTGGAGCGAAGCGGAACCCGTGGTTAACGAGAAAGAAGGAATACGTCCCCGAAGGGGGCGAACAATGCGCGCGTGCCCTCAGAACAGATCCAGCGTCTCCGGGGACTTGGGCGGACTCAGGACCCGGTGCAGCAGGATGAGCACCTCCGCATCAATGGCGGCATAGTCCAGCTGGTCGGGGCTGAGCGGACGAACGGTCCAGTCGGAAGTCTGCAGCGCCTTGTCCAGATAGAGCCCCAGTTCCCGTTCACAGACCTCGCCCAGTTTGTGGCCGCCGGCCACGTTCTTCTTGTGCTTTTTGCGCGACGAGATGAGCGTGTCGTGAATCTTCACGATGCGGATATGGTGCTTCGCGAACATCTGCTCCTCGAAGGCCGCGTTGTGGATGATCTTCTCGACGCGGTCGCTCTCCAGCACGGCCTTGATCGGCGCGAGGTCGGCGAAGGCGAGGGCGTCCACAATCCAGGTGTGCCCCGGCACGGCCAACTGGATGGTGCACAGCACGCGCGGGTCCTCCAGCGTCGTCTCCACGTCGAGCGCAACCACGGGCTCGCGCAGCAGGCGCGCGCACAGTTCCTCGAACTCCTCGCGGCCGTCCACCCATTTCCAGGGATAGGTGGGCTTGTAGATCCCGGCCTTGCGCACCACCACCGCAGCTGACCGGTCCTGGTAATCCGGCGGCAGCACCTCCATCCCGCCCACCTCACAGCCCTCCAGAACTTCCCGGAAGAACGCGTTCAACGCCGGCGCCTCAATGCCGGCCTCGCGCAGCGCCGTGCGGCTGGTGACAACAAAGCGTCCGCCGGGTTTCACAAGGGCGAAGGCTTTGCGGATGGTGGCTCGGCGGGCCTCCGGCGTTTTGAGCCGGGTGAGCACGTAGTTCAGCAGCACCACATCATAGGGCCCGGTCGGCGGGTCGGCATAGCCGAAGGGCGGATGGGGGTCATAGCCCTGCACGTCGTAGCGGCGAAACCGCAGCCAGTCCACGTCCACGCCCTGCCCGCAGCCGTAACACAGCACCCGGTGTTCATGGACCAGCAGCCGTATGTTGACAAGGTGCTGCAATACGGGCGCGGGATCCCGGCGGATGTGGGCATTTGACGATGGTTCTGGCACGGCGCGGTCATTTCCAAGTTTCAGGCCAAATTCCCCCACAACCTTCCCGCTATGCAGTATTTACCCTGTTCCGGGTGGCCGATGCAAGAACCGGGACAAGAAAGCACTCCAGGACCCGTCACTTCAGGAAGAGCGGCCGACATCGGGGACTGTGCCCAATACCATGGACAGCATGGACCAATTCAGCCTTTTGCAGAGGGAACCCGGATATCGTGAACGCAAGGTCCACAACGTCCATGATTCCTACTTCACACTGGCCGGGTCCCAGATGGTGGCTTCAAGATAGCGCTCGGGACCGGTGGCCAGATCCCAAAAATAATAGAGGGAAACCTCTTTGCCGTCGGGACGCTGCACGCTGGCCGGGTAGCCGAGGTCGCGGCCGCCGCCGTCGTTGCGCAGGATGATTTCATTGCCCCAGGTCTTGCCATTGTCGGAACTCAGTTTGGCGCAGATGCGGAAGGGGGCGCGCCGCACGCCGTAGACCAGGCTGAGCCGGCCGTCCTTCAAATGGATGAGGCTGGGCGGATTGCCGCCCTCGCCCGTGTCGCTGACGGGGTCGGCGCATTTCTCCCAGCTGAGACCGTTGTCATGGGATGCATAGGCCGAAAGCCAGGCCTGGTTGAAGTCGCGGCGGCGGATGACGGTGTAGATCTCTGTGGGCGAAAGGCGCACCGCCGACGGCATGATCGCGTAGCCCTTTGGCTCCTCGCCGATGAAGGAGAGGAAGTCCCAGGTCTTGCCGCCGTCATGGGTGCGCACGCAGATGGGGCGTCCCTCGTCACCGTCGCTCTTGGAGGCGGTCAGCAGCAGCGTGCACTCGTGCTCGCCGTCGACCAGATAGCAGGTGCGCGCCGCCGTGCCGTGGGCGACAAAATTGGGCAGGCGGAACGGCCCCTCCCAGTTGTGGCCCCGGTCGTAGGAGTAAAAGAAGCGCGACACGCCGCCGCCGATGTTGGACATGCGCAGGGTCATGCAGAAATCGGGGTGCTGGAAATGGATGCCGCCGGGACAGTCCATCAGCGGCGGAATGGGCACGCCGGGCAGTTCTGTGCCGTGCAGCGCGCCCTTGCCCTGCGGGATCAGATAGCCCTTCTCCGCCGGGTTCTCGATGGTCCACGTCTCGCCGCCGTCCAGGCTGCGCGCCAGCAGGTGCTCCTCGGGCTTTTCGCGGTCGATGTTGTGCAGCTTGGGGCCGAGGTCCTTGTAGAAGCCGCGGCTGAACCCCACCAGAATCTCGTTGCCCCAGGTCCAGATGCCCCAGTTCGCCGGCCATGCGCCGAAACGCCCTTTCTCATAGTACACCTTGACCTGTTTCATGTCGGCCGGCCGGTCCGCCGCCCGCGCGCAGACGCAGACAGTGCCGATAAGAAGTGCAGTCAGGGCGGGTCCAAAACAGCGGCGCATGTTCATTTAAGTGTTCCCGGTGGTTGATGTGCAACACTCTACATCATTTTGCGGCCAAGTGCATCCCATCCGGCGGCAGGCTCGCGGGTGCCCATAAATAGCACTTGACCATATGGGTTATCTGTGCCAGAATTATGTAACGGTGGGCCGCTTGTGAGGGGACCGCTACGGGGCCAGAGGAAAACGCCATGAAGAGCAGCACGGTTATTCAGCCGCGCGCCAAAACGAGGGGCGGTTTTACGCTGATTGAACTGTTGGTGGTCATTGCCATCATCGCCATCCTTGCGTCAATTCTTCTGCCCGCACTGGCGCGGGCGCGCGAATCGGCCCGGCGGTCGGGTTGTCAGAACAACCTCAAGCAACTGGGGCTGACCTTCAAGATGTACGCCAACGAGGCCGGCGGCAGTTTCCCGACGTTGAAACGAAACATGTCCACCCGGCAGCCGGGAACCCCCATCACGCCGGAGAACACCTGCGATGCGACCCAGGCCCGGTCGCTCCTTCCCGACGTGCAGTCCATGTATCCCGAGTACCTGACCGACCTGGAAATTCTCCAGTGCCCGTCCTCGCCCACCTACACGAAGTATGCATGGAACTTTGACAAGAACGCGGCCAGTCCCATTGATCCCTGCACCTATGACAGCAGCGACAGCTATCTGTATTTTGGATGGGCCATATTGGAGGAACACATTGTCCTGCCCGGCGCGGATGCGAACGCCAATCCGGCAGAACCCTCCGTCAACCCCGGTTTTCTGGCCGCCTTCCACCACATAATGAACCGTCACTATTTCCCGGACACGCCCGAGGATGCACTCGTGTTGGACCAGGATCACGCCTTCCAGGATGACGGTTCCACCACGGGCGAGCGCACGCTGTACCGGCTGCGCGAGGGCATCGAACGCTTCCTCATCACCAACATCAACAACGCCGCCGCCTCCAGCCGGGCACAAAGCACGCTGCCGGTCATGTGGGACCGCCTCACGGCCCGGCTACGCACCCCGGCACTGGACGCAAACGGGGCACGCATCTCGCCGGCGGGTTTCAACCATCTGCCCGGCGGGGCAAACGTCCTCTACATGGACGGCCATGTCGAGTACGTCAGCTATCCCGGCACCCATCCCGTCACGCGCGCCTTCGCCGTGACCATGGACCAGTGGTGGCAGATGATCCTTCCAGAGTGACACCCGGCAGAAAGTGTGTGGGACGCCTTGTCGCGGCGAAGCCGCCGCCGTCCGCTGTTGATCGTGTTTTGCTTTTTCGGCTCAGTGATGCTTACCCTTATCTCGTGATTAACTGCTAAGAAAGTCCTGAAAAGCTTTCGGTTAAGTCTCTTATGGCACCCTCAGACCACGCCGCAACGCAGTGAAGGCGCGGTTTGGGGGTGCTCTTCCGGAATGGGTGCCGGTCTGGCAGGGAACACCCCCAAGCTCGAACTGTGTTCGGGCCTGAGGGTGCCACGAAGACACGCAAAGTCAATCTCTTCTTTCCGCCGCGAATCACCGCCAACGGCGGTCTGAGGCTCGCAATGACGGACGGGGTACGGTGCGTGTAAAATGCCATATCCGAAAGACGGGAGGACAATGATGGACCGCCAACGCAAAGCACGTCCCTGGGTGCGGCGTCGCCGTATTCTACTGGCCGCATTCGGTTGCTGTGTCCTTTTGGCGGCCCTCCTCGCATGGATTTCCTGGCGAACGGACACGGCAATTGAAAAGCAAATTGCCGCCATCCGGGCGCAGGGCTATCCCGCCACCACCGAGGATTTGAAGAAAGCATACCCGCCACCGCCCAAGGCAGAAAACGCCGAAGAGAGGCTTGGAAAGAACTTCCATATTCCCCATGCAACGACGTCGGATGAGGAGGAGAGCGTGCTTGAAAAGGCATGGAAGACCCCCTCCCGAAGCCGTTTTGCGGAGGAATTGCGCAAGAATATGGACGCGTATTTGACCGAGAATGCGGATACGCTGCGCAAACTGTATGAAGCAGCAAGACAACCGCTGGGCAGATTCCCGGTGGACTGGCAAGGAAAGGGTGCGGAATACGATTTCATTATACGCTCATACAAGGTCCGCTGTGCCGTGGATTTGCTGGCGTGCGAAGCAATCGTGGCGGTGGAAGACGGGGATATCGCACGGGCGATCGAGTCTATTCTGGCCCAGTTGAAACTTGGCAACACCCTGCGCGATGAGCCCTCATGCGAATCGCAGGCCTTGAGATACAAGTGCCACAAACTCACGTGTCACGTCATACAACGGATGCTGGGCAAGGACAACTTGTCCGACAAGCATCTGCTGCAACTGGCGGATATGCTGCGAAAAGGGGAGTATCCTGAAGGATTGACCCGGGCGCTTGTGGCCGAGCGTGCCTTGAATTTGATGAAGTGCGACCAGCCGAAACGCTATTTTTACCTTCCGGAAGCGGATGAGTATATCCCCGGTAGCAGTGCATTGTTTGGCTGGGCGCTGCGCACAGAAGTGGTCTACGGCGGCGACCTGACCTTCTATCTGTCGGCAATGGCGAAACTGATTGAAGCCAGCCAGCATCCCACCGCCCAAGCAACGCTTATTGGAGACAATATCCAGCGAGAGTTGGTTACGTTCAGGCGCGCGTTTTCAATGATGTGTCTTCCCAAGAACCCAATACGGGAACTGGCACACGATCAGGTCGAACTGCGGGAAACCATGACCGCCATCGCCGCAGAACGGTACCGGCTGGCCAATGGGAAGCTTGCGGAAAACTTCAGCGACCTGACTCCGGCCTTCCTTGATTCCCTGCCCATGGACCCCTTTGACAGTCAGCCACTCCGTTTTCGTAGCGATGAAAATGGTTATGCCCTCTACAGTGTGGGCAATAATCTCGCGGATGATGGCGGCGGAAACGACGATGTGGTGTTCCGGGTGGACCACCCTTCTTGACCTCCGTTCTCGGCCCGTCCCGCCGGGTGCTTTTCGCTTGTTGATGCGCTCCCCGAGATTGATCGAGAATCATGCACAAAGGCGTATCACCCATGACCGAACGCAAACGCAGAGACTACCCCTGGCGGCGAAACCGCCGCAGGCTGCTGTTGATCGTGTTCTGCTTTTTCGGCGTTGTGGCGCTTGCACTCACGGTACTGAATTGGCGGGGGGAATCGGCGCTTCAGAAACAGATCGCGGCCATACGCGCCAAAGGGGAACCCATCACGCCGGACGACCTTGAGAAGAAGTATCCCGCGCCGCCCAAGGAGGAGAATGCGGCCGAAACCTACGGGAAGGCGGGGGAATCGCTCAAGACTGTATTGTCCGACCAGAAGTACCGCGCGCAGATGAGCAAGATTTCCGACACGCCTCCGCGGACACACTTTGCGGAGGAACTGCACCAGTGGATGGAAAGCCATCTGGCCGATCATGCGGAGGCCCTGCGCATGCTGCATGAAGCCGCGAAGAATCCGGCATCCCGGTACAATCTGGAACTTGGCAAAGGCTTTAACGCCCCCATTCCCAACCTGCTGCAACTCCGCGGTTCCGCGCAACTCCTTCAGTTAGAGGCCTATGTAGCCGCCGAAGACGGGGACAGCGCGCGGGCCGCTGAGGCGATCCTCGCGGCTTTGGCGATGGACAGAACCATGCGCGCGGCGCCCATACTCATTATGCAGATGATGCGCCAGGCGTTGCGGTCCATGGCCTGCTCCACGGTCAGGCGTGTGCTGCCGATGGTCGCATTCTCGGAAGAACAACTGAGCCAACTGCAGCGCGCGATGGCGGAGACGGACGACCCGAAGGCATTGACGAATGCTTTCATAGGCGAGCGGGCCATGGGCCTGATCGCATTCGACCATCCCCAGCAGATCCTCCCGCAAATACAGCAGGCGGACCAGTGGCTCCCCGGTGCGAGTTCCCTGGCGGCCGGATTGGTCCGCCTGTCCATGGCCGCAAACGGGGACCGGGAACGGTATCTTCGGTTCATGTCCGAAATGATAGAGGCGAGCCGGCACCCCACCCATGAGGCCATGCCCATAATGGAAAACATGGGTCGGGTTGTGTCGTCCCAGCGGTCTTTTCTGCCAAGCGTTACGGACGTGATCCTTCCGAATCTGTCGCGATGCGAAAATCAGCTTGCCCGCTGCGATGCTGATTTGCGATGCGCCACGGCCGCCCTGGCAGTCGAACGCTACCGTCTGGCCAACGGTGCTCCGCCGGATAACGCCACAGACCTTGTGCCCGCGTTTCTGTCCACCCTGCCGCTGGACCCTTTCGACGGCCAGCCCCTTCGTTATCTCACCGACGAACAGGGTTACGCCTTCTACAGTGTCGGCGAGAACCGGAAGGACGAGAACGGAAAGGAACCCGTGCAAGGCCGAGGGGGTGATGTTGTGTTCAGGGTGACACGGACACCATGACGATTAGGGGAACGGGAATGACACCAATGAACAGCATGAAAAGCAGCGTTATGATGATTGGCCGGTGGGCATGCGCGATGGCGCTCGTCATCACAGTGGTATTCGTGCGTCCCGCATACGCCGAAGCTTTCCCGAAAGCCGACGGCTACCAAGGCATCTGGT
>CAIJOU010000840.1 GCA_903822375.1 Candidatus Hydrogenedentota bacterium | reverse complement strand
GGGCATGGGAACTTTTCCAATGCGGATCCGTATGGCATGCCGAACCCGTTCCCAACGAGTACTATGGCATCTGGGGCCAGACTCTTTCCGGTTTTGTGGACAGGACGGGCACTTTCAACGTCATGTTCGCCTCCCGCGATCCGCAGGGCATGGGAACGATTAACCTCGCCCGACGCCCCTGGAATCAGCCCATTCGCGACAACGGCTTTGTCCTCAGCGGACATCAGGGCCCCAGTCTCACCCTGCTGAAACGCACGTACCCGGCCTTTGAACTCGATGCCAGAGTCCACTACAGCGGTGAAGTCGCGATACTGTGGGGTTACAGCGCACCCCTCGGACCGGACCGGCCTGTCGCGGATGCCACGCTGCATCCGATGACCTTGACCCGTCACCACGCACTCACCCTGACCGCCGACACCTGGCGCATCATGAAAACCGGGGATGCCCTGCCCCCGGAGACCGTAGCCTCGGGACCCCTTGCGGCTCCTGCGGAGAATATCTCATTGAGCCTGTCACCGAGTGGGGCCGTCCTGCTGCGCATCAATGACGCGGGTGCCTGGCAGGGAAATAGCGATACGGTTTCCGGCGCCATTGGCCTGCTGGCATCGCCAAACAGCCATCTGCAAGTTCACCGGTTTTCGGTCACTGGAGAATCCTCCGCAGGCATTTCCTCGTATCTGTACACTGACGCCATACTCGGCGCGGGTGCGGCCCATGAGACATGGAAGGAGACCGACGATACGCACTTTCGTTACGGCGTTGGGGCCGTGTCCATGAAACCCGGCGCGCGGGCGAAATGGAATGTGGAGGGGGCCAAGTTTGAACTGTGGGCCCCCACGGGACCCGGCTACGGACAGGGCGCTGTGCTTGTTGACGGTATACAGCATCCACTTATCGACTTTCATGCCGAAACGGCACAAACGTCCCACGTGGTGTGGACCAGTGCCGACATATTCTCTGGGCAGCATGCCATTGTACTGGTTGCTGAAGATAAGGAGATACCACTTGATTCTCTTTCCGTAATGACACAAGACAAGTAAATGTCATGCACCCTCGTAAAGAGACAGGTCAATTCTGTCTTGAGTGATTGATTGTGGCGATAGGGGACTGGAGAATGAGGCTGTCAAGCAGACTATTCACAATAGTGGCCGTGGGCGGGTTGATAGGCTTGCTCATTGTTTTCGGCAATCATCCCTTGGACGAATCTGAAGGGACTTCCTGGGATCATGCGATGACTCAAGTATGGCTTCGCCTCGACGCGGTGATTGGATACGCGGATGCGCAGAATGACCTGGGTCTCATGTACTGTAACGGGAAAGGCGCGACTAGGGACTTTTCTCAGGCTGTCAAGTGGTTCAGAAAAGCAGCCATACAGGGAAACGCCGATGGCGAATTCAATTTGGGGGTCTGTTACGCACATGGGGAAAGCGTGTCCAAGGATCCCGCAGAAGCCTTCAACTGGTTTTACAAAGCCGCTGAACACGGGAACGCCGATGCGCAAAGCAGCCTGGGCGTGCAATACTATAAGGGGGAAGGCGTGGCTAAAGACCTTTCTCAGGCTGTAAAGTGGTTGAGGAGGGCAGCCGAACAGGGAAACGATGATGCCATGCTCCTCTTGGGGGTATGTTACGGCAACGGGGAAGGTGTACCCAAGGATACCACGGAAGCCTTTAATTGGTTTCATAAAGCCGCTGAGCACGGGAACGCCGAAGCTGAATTGGATTTGGGACTGTGTTATTTCAGGGGGGAAGGTGTGCCCAAGAACTGCGAAGAGGCTGTCAACTGGCTTCGCAAAGCCGCTGATAAAGGCGATGCCGACGCGCAGTGCAGATTGGGCTACATTTTCAGTTCCGGCAAAGATGTTCCCTTGGATCTTGCTGCATCCCTCATTTGGTTTCAGAAGGCCGCCGAACAGGATCTGGACGATGCTTGCAACGGCCTTGCATGGTTTTACGCGACCTGCAGGGACGAACGATTTCGGGATGGAAAGGAAGCGCTAAAATACGCACTCAAGTGTGTGGAGCGGCAGGATGCATCATGGCAGTTTCTTGATACTCTCGCCGCGGCATACGCAAGAAACGGGCAGTTTGCCGAAGCAGTTCAAGCGCAGGAGAAATCCATGAAGACACTGCGGGAAGATCCGAGCGTGTGCGACTCCGAAAGGGCAATCCGTGGTGGCGAGAAGAGGCTGGGACTCTATAAGAACAATACAGCCTATGTGGATGACGACGGAGAATCCACTTCGTGACCGTTGAAACCCAAAATAGACTTGTTTTACTCGCTGACCTACTGCTTACGCCTTCAGCCCTTCCAGATTGGGTTCCAACCGGCGGTTCTCCGCAATCATCTCGTCCCACGTCACTTTGGTTTGGCGGGTAGCGGCTTCCCGGCCGAGGATGGCGGCCAACGCCGCATTGATGCTCGGTTCAACCGTGGTGTTCTCATATTTGCGCCCGACAACGCACTCATGGAACGTGGCGATGTTTCTTTTCGCCCCGGCCGCGTAGAGGTCTTTGACGTCGCCGCCTTCCCATTGCTTGTTTCTGCCCGGCATGACCACCTTCCCCGAATAACCCGTTTCGAGGTAGCCATCCTGACAATGAGCGGTGCAATCCGCATGGAACTCGAAGCGGTTTTTCAGGTGCTCGCCGCGATGATTCAGAATCAACCCGTCCGCAAACGTGTAGGTAAGTGAATACACGTCATGCGTGTCCCCATGGGGCTCGTTGCGGGCGATGCGCGATGCGCCCGTGGCGCTCACGGGTTTGTCTCCCGCCAGCCACAAAGCCACGTCGATGGCGTGAATGCCCGCGTTGACCAGATACCCTCCGCCCAGCCCATTGTCATTCACCCAGATCAGATGCTGGAGACGGCTCTCCACGTTTTCCGTCAGCGGGGGGTCGGAGAAAGACTCGTCCGTGTAAAGCGAACTCAACATTCCTATCTTCCCGATCTCGCCTTTGTGGACCCGGTCAATTCCCTCGATATAGAACGGGTCGGTCCGGGTCTGGAAATCGATGAGAAACACCCGGTCCTTCGCCTTGGCTTTCTTTGCGGCTTCCTGCACCTGCAAACACCCCGGCACATCGCAGGCCACGGGCTTGGCCATATATACGTGACAGCCCGCCTCCACCGCCGCCGCCGTGTGTTCGGGAAAACAATAGGGCGGCGTTTCCAGAAAGACCGCCTCCACCTTGCTCTCGAGCAGGCGCTTGTACCCCATCAATCCGCTGAACCGGCGTTCTTTTGGCACCCCAAAGCGTTCACCTGCCGCCTCGGCCACCTCCGGAAAATAATCCGCCACAGCGGTAATCTCGAATCCGCCGTGTTCTTCGACAAACTGCGCGATCATATTTCCCCGGCCGCCCAACCCGACCATCCCCACTTCGATTTTCGAATTGGCCTCCGTTCCCTGCGCCACACTGTTCCGCATCATATTGAATGCGGCCAAGCCCGTGACGCCGCCCAGAAAACCCCTTCGCGTGAATCCGTTGTCCATGTTTGTTCTCCTCGCCTTTTGGATGCAAGACACCTGACCCGAACGCCGTGCGGCACATGCCTTCAGCATCCGGATAACGCGCACCACATAGAGTAGCCCATTTGCCGAAACGGCTGCCACCCGGCGGACACAATTTCACTGCCTGTAACGTGAGGAAAAGGAAACCTTGCAGGTCCCTTGCGGGTCAAATACACGGTTTTTCTTTTTAGCCGTCACCTGTTATAGTAGCGGCTCCGCGCGCAGAGGCGCCGGCAGTATGATTGCCAACAACACCCATTTAGGAGGATCTTAGAGCATGATGACCGTGATTTCCCGCAAGAAAGCCCTTTGTCTGGTGCTTGCCGCCGTGATTGGCCTTGGACTGGCCGCCGGTGCGCGGGCGCAGGGCAATCCCCTTTCCCTGATGCCCGAATCGGCCCAGGCGGCGGTATTCCTGCCGTCGGTCGAATTTGTCGAAAAACAGGGTGCGGTTGCCATGACCGTGCCGGGCGTCAAGGAAAACGTGAATATCGAAGAAGTCTTGGGCGACCTTCCGTCCAAACTCGGTGTCAAAGACCCGAGTTCGCTGGTTCAGGTCTTCAAGGCGGCCGGCCTGGCCACGGACAAGCCTTTGGCAGTGTTCGTCGCCACCAACGGCACCGACTCCCAGACGGTTGCAGGCGCGCTGCCTGTGGCCGATGAGAAGGTTGCCGCTGACAAATTGAAGCTTATCTTCTCCGGCAAGCCGGAAGAGATCACCGTCGGTGAAGCCAAAGGGCTCTTTGACAAGGGCGAAAACATCGGCTTCTCCATTCAGGGCGGTTACGCCTTCATCGGTTCGACACCGGAAATGATCGGCCAGGTTGCCGCCAAGGTGAAGAGCCCCGTCACGCTTGCGTACATGAAGTCAAACGCCCCCCAGGAAGTGGCCGTCGTCACCTCCATTGACCGCCTCATTTCCGGCGGCATCCTGAAGACCACGCTCCCCAGCGGCGCGAACCTTGCCCCCGCGATCGATTACCTCAAGTCGTTCATCGACGAAATCGTGCTGGGTGTCGGCGAGCAGAACGGCGAAGCCTATGTCCGCGTCGGCATGCACGACCCGGCCGGTGCGGTTGCCGCCCCCGCCAGCGCGCTGAAACTCCACGCGCTCTTTGCCGCAGGCGCGCCGATCATGGTTGATCTGCGGAACAATGCGGCCCTGATAGAAAAGGCCCGGATCCTGATGATGGCCAATCCGGCCCTCGCCAAGGTCGGCACCTATGTCATGCTGGCCTCCCAGATGCTCGGCGATGAGCTGGCCCTCGCCATCACGGGCATGACCGGAAACATTCCCGACGGTCTCGTCGCCGCGACATTGACGAAGCCGGAACAGATCATGGGCCTGCTCGGCCTTGCCGGCATCGACACAAAATCCGGCCCCAAGTACCAGCAGAACGGCGCGAACGTCTATGTCAAAGAGAACGTGACCCCCGGCGTCAACGTCTACATCGCGCTGGCGGGTTCGCTGCTGATGGTCAGCAACAACGAAGCAACGCTGAAGAAGGCGATTGACACGCTCAACGCCGACGGCAGCGTGAAGGTTGCCGCGAGCACGCTCGATCCGAAACTGATCGCCACGGCCGCCAACGGCTTTGTCGTGCTCGACCCCTCCAAGATCCCCGCGGCACAGCTTGAATCCCTGCCGCCGCAGGTCAAGGAACTGAGCGCCAGCGGCAAGAAGCTCGTGGCCACCCTCGGCAACAATGCCGAGTGGCGCGAACTGCGTGTGGCCGTGCCGGGCGGCTTTGCCGGCGTTGCGGATACGGTCAACAAGGTCACCAAGTAAAGTCCCTGCCCCCTGACAAAACATCGGGCGGGAAATCCTTAAGAGGG
>CAIJOU010000839.1 GCA_903822375.1 Candidatus Hydrogenedentota bacterium | reverse complement strand
CACCCCAACACCCTGTTCATCTTCCAGCAAGAGTTGTGCTATTGCTATCGGCTCCCTGAAAGCACAACAGGGCTAATAACCAATAGTCAACCTGGCGGGGAAGGGCATAGACCCTCGGGTTTAATCTCGCTTCGTCTTACTTGGATCGCACGCAAAACACCTTCAATTACCTTGCCCCCAATCCTCTTGCCCGTATCCCGAGCCATGAAAAGAGGGCCGGAAGATTATGCAGGCACCCGGGATGCGGTTGTCCAGCGGTCGGGTTGCCATTGACAAGGGGCGGTCGCAATGGTTAGTTAGCGAAGTAATTAATTTTACGACATGGCAGAACCAGGGACATACCAGCGCAACGGCCGCCGGAACGCGGGGACGACCGAGGCCGTGTTTCATGCGCTCCTGCGCACTTGGGGCAAACTGCGCCAGGTACAGGAGCCATATTTCGCCCGCTTCGGTGTCAGCGGGGCACAATGGGGCATCCTGCGCGTGCTGCAACGGGCAGAACATGCGGGCGAAACCGCCCTGCCGCTCAACACTGTCGCTCAGCGTATGCTGATCCAGCCGCCGAGCGTCACCGGTGTGGTGGACCGTCTCGAGCGGCTGGGCCTGGTCAAGCGCAGTCCTTCAAAACAAGACGCGCGCGTGCGCCATCTGAGCCTGACACCGCGAGGCCGCAAACTAGTGGACCGGGTCCTGGTGGGCCATGGGGACCGGATTGCCTCGCTCTTTGCGGAGCATAGTCCCGAGGAACTCGAGGCCATGCAAGGCATGCTCAAGCGATTAGAGGCCCGCCTCACCCTGCTGGCGTCCCAGGAATTGGGGACGGAAGCAACCCCGCCGAAATCTAACAAAGATAAACTTCCGAAGTAGTTTCCGAACTGAGTGGTTGAATTGCCTATGCGAAACGAGAACGAAGCAAAGCCCCCCACACCGAGGACTGAACCGCCCGGCGCCAGTACGCCGCAGACCAAATCACACGCTGGGCTGGTGGGGGTAAGTATAGTGGTCGTAGGTTTATTAATCGGCGGCGCGGCATGGTGGACCCGCGGCCAAGGCGCCGGCACGGAAAAGAAACCTGCAGGCAAAGGCCGGATGGAGATGCCGCCGGTGCCGGTGGCCGCCGGCGTGGTCGTAGAGAAAGACGTGCCCATCTACCTGGAGGGATTGGGCACAGTGCAGGCGTTCAATATGGTGACGGTACGCAGCCGAGTGGACGGCGAACTGAAAAAGGTCGCGTTCACAGAGGGTCAAGAGGTTCATGCCGGCGACCTGCTGGCGCAGATCGACCCGGCCCCATACCGCGCTCAACTGGACCAAGCCACCGCCAAGAAGGGCCAGGACGAAGCTCAGCTTGCCAATGCCCGAGTCGATTTGAAGCGCTATGGCGAAATGCTCGCTAACGAAGGCGTCACACAGCAAGTCTATGACACGCAGAAGTCACTGGTCAACCAATTGGAGGCCGCGGTCAAGGCAGACCAAGCGGCCATTGAGAGCGCAAAAGTCCAACTCGATTATGCCACCATTGTCTCGCCCATTGACGGACGCGTTGGCATCCGGCAGGTGGACCAGGGCAACATCGT
>CAIJOU010000838.1 GCA_903822375.1 Candidatus Hydrogenedentota bacterium | reverse complement strand
TGCCATGCTCATCTGGCAGCAGCCCCACCCGATCTTCTTTGCCGAACTGGACTACCGCGCCCACCCGACTCCGGACACGCTGCGCGCATGGGGCGACATCGTCATGGACACCGCCGACTTCATGGCCTCTTTTGCGGTGCAGGAAAAGGACAGTGACCGTTACGTGCTCGGCCCGCCCATCTACACCGTTCCCGAAACCACCGACCCCGACAAGGTCTACAACCCGGCCTTTGAATTGGCTTATTGGCGCTTTGGCCTCGAAGCCGCCCAGCAATGGCGCGAACGCATGGGCCTGCCCCGGAAACCCGAATGGGACACGGTGCTACATGGTCTCGCGCCGCTGCCCGTGCAGGACGGCGTCTATCTGCTCGAAGAGCACTTGCCCGACAGCTACACCCAGTGGAACCACAACCATCCGTCCGTCGTGGGTGTCTACGGCATTCTGCCCGGCGCCGGCGTGGACCGCGACACCATGAAGCACACCCTGGACAGAGTCATGGACTGCTGGCGTTGGAAGGACACCTGGGGCTGGGATTTCCCCATGCTCGCCATGACCGCCGCCCGCTTGGGCGAACCGGAGCGTGCGGTTGATCTCCTGCTCCATGCCAACTTCGGCTTCGACGAGCGCGGCTATCCCATCGGCGGCGGGCCATGGCCTTACCTGCCGTCCAGTGGCGGGCTTCTCTATGCGGCAGCCTTCATGGCCGGCGGTTGGGACGGTGCCTCCGCCGAAAACGCTCCCGGCTTTCCCCAGGACGGCAGGTGGCACGTGCACGTCGAGGGCCTGAAAACCGCACCTTAATCTGCGGATGCGGGCAGTTCCAGATCCCCCTCGAAGGGGGTGACCGTCAAGAGGCGGTCGTTGGATTGTCCGGTCTTGAATCGAGGCATGCAAGCCCTCTTTTCACGAGAGGATGAGCAACAGCCTCATGACATGAGGAACGAAGTCATGGACCGTCGGCAATTCCACCGAACGCTTGCAGGCATGGCCGCGGCGGCGCTGGCAGGCCGCAGTGGGCTGGCCGCAGTCAAAGACACGGACAAACCCAACATCCTCTGGCTGATTGCGGAAGACTGCGGACCTGAACTGGGCTGCTACGGCGACACCGTTGCGCGCACGCCGCGCATCGACGCGCTGGCGCGGGAGGGGATGCGCTTTGAGAATGCTTTTTGCACGGGTCCGGTATGCTCGCCAAGCCGTTCCGCCCTGTTCACCGGCATGTATGCCACCAGCATAGACGCGCAGCACCATCGCAGCCATCGTAATGACGGCTATCGTCTGCCCGAGGGCGTGCGGCTCATGACCGACGGCTTGCGCGACGCGGGCTACTTCAGCTGCAACGCCACCTATGTGAAACGCGACAGCCTTGTGCCCGGCAAGACGGACTTTAACTTTACGGCGGAGAAGCCTTTCGACGGCGTGGACTGGCGCGAACGCCCCGAGGGGAAGCCCTTCTTCGCGGCAGTCAACTTTAGCGAAGCGCACCGGGGCGGGTCTTACAAAGAAGTGACGAAGATGGCGGACCGCACCGATCCGGCCACAGTGAAGGTGCCGCCTTACTATCCCGACGAACCGGCGGTGCGGCAGGACATCGCCGACTATTATGACGTGATGCGCATGCTCGACGAGAAGGTGGGCCAGGTACTGGACCGTCTTGCCGCCGATGGACTGGCAGAGAACACGATTGTGTTCTTCTTCGGCGACAACGGGCGCTGCTGGGTTCGCGGCAAGCAATGGCTCTACGAGGGTGGAATTCGCGAGGCGCTGATACTGCGCGTGCCGGAACGTTTCCGAAGCCTGGTTGACGGTCTGTCGAAACGGGCGATGCCCGTCGGCAACGCGCGCGTGATGGCGCGACCGGAAGCGCCATCCGTTGGGGCATGCACGGCATACCATCCCGGCGGCACCTGTGCCGCGCTGACGAGCTACATAGACTTGCCTGTGACCACACTGCTGCTCGCGGGTGCGGCGCTGCCGCCGCGTTTCGATGGGCGCTGCCTCTTTGGCGGGGCAGCATCCGACTATGTGATTGCGGCCCGGGACCGTTGCGATGAGACAGTCGACCGTATACGCTGTGTTCGCACCCCGCGGTACAAGTACATTCGCAATTTCATGCCCGAGCGGCCCTATCTCCAGCCGAACAGATACATCGAGGCGAACTATCCGGTGTTGCAGGTGCTCAAGGATGGCGCCGCGGCGGGCACGCTCAAAGGTGCGGAGGCAATCATGACGCAGTCCACGCGCCCGGCGGAGGAATTGTACGACCTGCAAAGCGATCCCGACGAGATACACAACATTGCGGACGACCACGAGCATCAGGAAGAACTGATGCGGTTGCGCCGCACGCTGGATGAGTGGATCAAGGCCACCGATGACAAGGGCGCGTATCCGGAGAAAGCGAGCGCGGTGTCGAAGTAGGGTGGGTGAAATTCCGCTCAGCGGAATGAAACCCACCGTCCTCTGTAGGTGCAGTGCGTTGGGGAATGGTGGGTTCCGTTTTGCTTCGCAAGACTTCACCCACCTACAAGAGGGGCGGTGCGCTCCATCCCGCTTTGCGGGACTTCGAGCGCCCTACTTTGCAGTTCCCAGCGCCTTGCCGATGGCGCGCAACTGTTCCAGGAATTCCGGGAGTATCCTGCCGGTCGGGCCGTCGGGGGGCAGGTCCCAGGTGACCACGCCGCCCTTGTCGGTGATGTTGCGGGTGTACTGCACCGCCTGCTCCGCGGTGAAGCGCGGCGGTTTGGTGCACCAGTTCGGCCCAAGGTAACTCAACATGTGCAACTGTGCGGTGCCCACGCGGGGGCCTTCGCATTTCACCTTTTCAGGTTCGTTGATCTCGCCTGCCGTATAGTCCTCGGCCGGTGTCAGCGTGATGATGGGAACCCCCACGCCCGGGTTGAACGCAACAATGCTGTCCGCATTGCCGGCGCGTGCGGCCGCGGCGAAGCTCTCAAAATTGGGTGCATCCGGATGGCGGTACATCGCGTCGGGGAAATAGCAGCCGTCGAACCACCAGCCGCAGACGTTGCCGCCCCAGCGTTTCGACCAGTCGGCGATGACCGACTCCCACTTGCGCTGGAAGGGTGCCAGGCGCGAATCTTCCCCGGCCGGTTTGCCGCCCCGGTACGACCACAGCGGGTGTTTGCCGTTCTGCCATTCCAGCTTCTGCACGGCCTCTTTGTCGCGGTCGGGCGCGCCGGCCGGCAGATAGACCATCAGACGGATGCCACGCTTCTTGAGCGCGGCGGAAAGGTCCGCCGGCAAATCACGCTTGGCGCATTTGCTCGGCGTGATGCCCACGATGCTGTCGTAGGTCGCATTGGGTGCGCAGAAGAACCCCGAGTTCTGGCCGAGCGTCAGCACGAAGTATCCCGCGCCCGCCGAGGCCAACTGCTCCGCAAGCCCGTCGACGTCGAAACTATCCACCGCCTGGTTCCACGTGTCCACCGTGGTGTTCTTGCAAACGGTATCGCCCATGTAATGCATGAACACGCCCCATTTGGCCTGCTGGAACCATCCGGTGCGCGCGGGTTGCGCCTGTTCCTGAGCGTGCACGGCTGTGAAGGATAATAGTGTGCACAGGATGGCGGAGAGGAAGGCGACAATTTTCATGGTATCGCTCCGGGTGAATTGGTTAAGGGTTTTCGTCCGTGCGCAAGTCTAGCACAGCCGTGCGGGCCGCCCAAGCGAGTCATGCGATACGTGGGCCACAGACAAGAGGCGGGCGCTTTCCAGCGCCCGTGTTCGCCCCCTCCGGGGACGTGTGTGTTGTTCGATTTACCACGGGTTCCCTTCGGTCACCCGTGGCTATTGTTGTGTGGCCCCTCCGGGGCCAAAGACGTCTTGTTCTTTTGCAACGAAACTCCACCGGGACGAACACGCCGTGTTCTATTGTTGCGGGAGCCCTTCGGGGCCGGGGTTCAACCCGAATGCGCGTTGTGCGTTTTGTGCCAGCAGCGCTGCCATGGTGTCCACGGGCATGTTCCGCAACTGTGCCAGCGCCTCGACGGTATGCCGCACAAAGGCGGGCTCGCAGCGTTTGCCGCGCACGGGCTGGGGGGCCAGATAGGGCGAGTCCGTTTCGGCGAGCAGCCGATCCGGCGGCACGACGAGGGCGGCCTCGCGCAGCGACGCGGCCTTGGGAAAGGTCACGTTGCCCGCGAAGGAGACGTAAGAACCCAGTTCCACGCAGCGCTCCGCCGTTGCGGCGTCGCTGCCGAAGCAGTGCATGATCACGCTCTTCAGCGCACCGGCATGCTCCGCCAGAATGGCCAGCGTGTCCTCGTCGGCCTCGCGGTTGTGAATGACCACGGGCAGCGCTCGTTCCGCAGCCAGCGCCAACTGCCGCACAAAGGCGGCACGCTGTGCCGGTCGGGCGGAGAACTCGTTGTGGTAGTCCAGCCCCGTTTCGCCAATCGCGATCACACCGGGCCGCGCGCAGAGGGCGCGGAGAGCGTCGAGGGTGCTGTCGGTGAAATCGTCAGCATGGTAGGGATGCACGCCCACCACGGCAAACACGCCGGGCCGGACCAGTTGGCAGGCGATCTCGCTGTTTGGAATGTCGTCGCCCACCACGGCCAGCCATTCGAGCGCATCGAGTGCGCGCGTGATGACCGCCTCGCGGTCCTCGTCAAAACGGCGGTCCTGCAGGTGGCAGTGGGGGTCGGCCAGGATCATTCGGCAGCGGCTCCGCCGCCTTCCCGCTCACCCGGGTTCTTGCGTTTACGCTTCTTGCGCTTCCGCCGTTCCTGGCTATCGCCGCCGCCGTTCGTGTCTTCCGCGGACGGGCGGGGCGCTTCCGTTACCGCGACCGCCGCGGGGGCGTGCTGGGGGCACTCGGCCCCCTGCTCTTCGCAGCAGCGTTTCTTTTTCGGCTTGTCGTACATG
>CAIJOU010000837.1 GCA_903822375.1 Candidatus Hydrogenedentota bacterium | reverse complement strand
GACGCCAAGGTCGAGCAAGGCAAGCGCGCCATCCAACTGATCAACGACCACGACATGATTTCTGAAACGTCCTTCGTCATGGGCATGCCGAACGAAACCCCCGCCGAGATGGAGCGCACCATCGAATTGGCGAAGTTTTACGACCCGGACATGGCGTTCTTCCTCGCCATTACACCCTGGCCCTACGCCGACCTATACAAGGATGTGAAAGATCACATCGCGACACGGGATTACCGCAAATACAACTTGGTCGAACCGGTCATCAAGCCCGTGGCCATGACGCTCGACGAAGTGCGTGCCCAGCTTTTCCGTGGTTTCCGTGAGTTCTACATCAACAAGATGAAACAGGTGCCGACGATGCCTGCCTGGAAACAGGAATTCATGAAGTCGCTCATGAAACTGCTCATGGAACATTCATATCTGAAGGACCAGATGGTGGGCTTGGGCCATCCGGCTGAAATGGCGGAGCCCGCTGTAATCCTCTCCTCCGAGAGCCGCTGCCCGGTCCAGCGGGTCAAGAATCTGTTTAAACGTAAACCTAAACCCGTCCCCATCGAGGTTTTATCATGAAAAGAATCTGTCTTGCTCTTTCTTGTTTCGCGGTCGTTCACAGCGCGCCCGCCTACGCCGCAGCCCCGGTTGCAACATCTTTGGGCCAGTACGCCAAGGCATTGCAGGCGCCGGCGCGGGTCGCTGTGGATCCTGCAGGCTCCGTGTATGTCACAGACCCGCAGCGTGGGCAGGTGGTCGTGTTCGACGCGTTTGGACGGCTGGTCTCCACGCACACTGGCTTTGCCAGACCGTTGGGCATTGCCGTGGATGCGCAAGGGACGATCTACGTCGCCGAAGAAAAGACTGGCAGCGTCAGCGTATTGGATGCCCAGTGGCACCTGTTGTACCAACTCGGCGCCGGGGCAGGGGAGTTCCTGCTCCCCAATCATATCGCCTTGGCCCCGGGGACAGCCAGCCGCACGGTCTATGTGTCCGACAGCCGCGCCAATGAGGTTCGAGTCTATCTCGGCAACTCGCGCCACAGCCAATTCGGCGCCTATGGGACTGGACCTGGCCAATTCAATTTCCCAACGGGTGTCTGTGTCAGTCCGGCCGGGGAGGTTTTCGTCGTGGACCAGAACAACGATCGTGTCCAGGTGTTCGACAGCGCGGGTAAGTTCCTCCGCGCATTCAATCTTGGCACAACCCAACCTTCCGGCCGCTCCCAAGCGGCCCTGCTCGACAACGCCGGCCGGCTCTATGTCGCCGATACCTTCCAGGGAACCGTCAAAGTCCTGGATGCACTTTCGGGCGATCTGCTCTCGACTGTCGGAGCTTTCGGCCAGGGCCCAGGTCATCTCAATGCTCCAGCCGGTATCGCCCTCGACACTTTCGGCCGGCTCTATATCGCTTCCGCCAACAATGCCCGCCTCGAACTTTACGGACTCGATTCGTTCCTGCATCTGCGCGCCAGTCCTGCCACCGGCACCATCGCCACTGGCGCCAGTCTGATGCTGAGCGCGATCCTGGGCGGAAGTGGTCCGTTTGCCTTCGAGTGGCAGAAGGACGGTCAATCCCTCGCAAACGCCACAAATGCCACCCTCTGGATCTCCACCGTGAGCACCGCAGATGCCGGTGCCTACTCCGTGGTTGTGAAAGGACCAGCCGCAACGGTCAATAGCAGCATCGCCTGGGTCACCGTTATCGACCCTCCCGCCATTTTGGCCGGCCCGCAAAGCGTGACTGTCCTGCGCGGGACAGATGTTTCATTGGAGGCCATTGCCGCTGGCACGGCCCTGAACTACCAATGGCGCTTAAATGGCTTGGATATTCCTGACGCAACTCAAAGCACCCTGACCTTGCCTGACGTCCAGGTCAGCCAGGCCGGGGCCTATTCTATCTCGGTGTCCAACGCCGTCGGCGTCACAGTCAGCTCACCCGCATTCATTACGGTCCTTACGCCACCCACCGTGGTCGAAATCTTGTCCTCCACCATTCAGACCGACCAACTCTTTCACATCACCGTCAACGTTGATCCGGGCTTTACGTATGCGCTGGAGACCTCAACGAACCTGGTGGAATGGTGGTCAGTTACCAATTTCGTCAACGATGCCGGGTTGCTTGACATTTCCGACCTGACCTCCGCAAACGACTGGTGCCGCTTTTACCGCCTGCATTGGATACCGTGAAACCGACCAAGTGAGATACGCAGAGCTCATCCAGTTTGATCCGATTGAAGCACCTGTTCTGCTTCATCAGACGGATGCGCCAGCGCAAGCCAAACGCCTGGTCGAGACTTTCGTCATTTCCGAAGAAATCGCCGACCACCTGGCTCGCACCGTCTTTCCCTATCTGCGTAGCGATAACGACAGCGGGGCGAGGGGTCTCCTGATTACCGGCGCTCCCGGTATCGGCAAATCCCACCTGCTGGCCATGCTTGCCTCCATCGCGGAG
>CAIJOU010000836.1 GCA_903822375.1 Candidatus Hydrogenedentota bacterium | reverse complement strand
TGGTGAGGCGCCCCCACAGGAGCAACGCAGCCAGCGTGCCGCCGATAATCATGACGCCGCCCATGGTGGGCGTGCCCGCCTTGCCCTTGTGCAGCGCGTGCAGGTCGGCCACATGGTCCTTCTTGATGTACTGGCCAATTTTGAGTTCGCGCAGGCGGCGAATGATGGCCGGTCCGAAGACCAGGCACAGCAGAAACCCGGTAACGGCGGCGCCGCCGGCGCGCACGGTGTGATAGGTCAGCACGTTGAGCGCGCCAAACCAAGGTTCCAGCATGTCGGCCAAATAGTAGAGCATGAGCCTTTAAGTCCTGTCCGAAGCGGGGTCAGCCGCCGTATAGTTGTTTCAACGCCTCGATCACTGTCTCCATTCGCACGCCGCGCGATCCCTTTACCAGCAGCGCATCGCCGGGAACTGCCACCCGGCACACCGCCGCCGCAATGGCCCCGTGGTCGTCCAGCGCCTCTGCATGCGGCACCCCCGCCTCCGTCGCGCCGGCCGCCATGTCGGCCCCGTGGGGACCGTAGGTGAACAGGTGCGCCACGCCAAAGCGTGCCGCGGCGCGGCCCACTTCACGGTGTAGGTCCGCCGCCGCCGCACCGAGTTCCAGCATTTCCCCCAAAACCGCGATACGCGCTCCGGCGACGTGCCGGTCCGCCAGCGCCTCCAAAGCGGCCGCCATACTGGCCGGATTGGCATTGTAGGCATCGTCCAGGACGGTCAGCGGCCCGACGGAGAGTGTCTTAAACCGGCTCAGGGAGGCACAGGCCGCCCGCAACGGGGCTTCTATTTCGACAATGCCGTGTCGCAACGCCACGGCCGCGGCCAGCAACACGTTGGTGGCGTGGGCACGCACAGCCAATGGCAGGCGCAACACGCCCACCGGGTCGATGTCCAGCACCATCTCCCCCGCTTCGTCGAAAGTGCAGGACCGCAGCACGACATCACCGTGCGCACCAAAATACATTTTAGGTCCGTTGTGGGCCTTGGCCATTGCCAGACACCAGGGATTGTCCACGTTCACATAGAACATGCCGCCGGCTTTGAGGCCCGCGACAATTTCAGCCTTGGCCCTGGCCACGCCCTCTATCGTGCCAAACCCTTCAAGATGGGCCGGCGCGACGATGGTAACGGCCGCCTCGTCGGGGCGTGCGATGCGGCACAGGGCCGCAATTTCGCCCGCATGGTTGGCACCCATCTCAATAACCGCGTGCCGCGTGTCCCGGTCCATAAGGAGCAGCGAAAGGGGGCAGCCTATGTCGTTGTTGAGATTTCCCTGCGTCTTCACCACGGGATACTTGGATGCCAGCACCGCCGCTGTCAGGTCTTTCGCGGTCGTCTTGCCGCTGGAGCCGGTGATGGCAATAACATTTGCAGGGCACCTGTTGCGGTGCCAGGCGGCGAAGTCCTGAAGTCTGCGCAACGGCTCGTCCACCACGATGCAGGGACCGCCCGGCACGGGTCGCTCGCAAACGGCCGCTATGGCACCCTTTTCAAAGGCCTGGGGCACGAAGCTGTTGCCGTCGAAATTTTCGCCGGAGAGCGCGAAAAACACGTCGCCCGGCTTGAGGCTGCGGGTGTCGGTGGATACGGAGGAGAAGGATTGTTCCGGGACCTTTAGGCCGGCATCCATGCTTCCGCCTTCGCTGGAGTGGCTGGCGTTCCCGGTGGGAACAGAAGCGCCGACGGCCTGGGCGAGTTCGGCGAGTGTATAGGTCCAGCTCATGGCTTCAGTGCCTTTAGTGCCGCCATCGCCTCTTCACGGTCATCAAAGTGACGCCGTTCGGTGCCGATGATTTGATAGTTCTCGTGGCCTTTCCCGGCGATCATGACGAGATCACCCGCCCTGGCCAGTGATATCGCCTTGTGGATCGCCTCTTCCCGCGATTCGATAATCAGATAGTCGTCGCCCTTGCGCTTTTCGGCGCGCTGCATGCCCACCTCCACATCCAGCAGGATGCGGTGCGGGTCCTCGGTCCGGGGGTTGTCCGAAGTGAGAATGCAGAAATCCGACATGGACGCCGCGACATGGCCCATTTTCGGGCGCTTGCCCTTGTCGCGATCGCCGCCGCAGCCAAACACCGTGATAATGCGCCCTTTGCAGAGCGCGCGGGCGGCGCGCAGCACATTGGACAGGCCGTCGTCGGTATGGGCGTAATCAACCACCACATAAAAGGATTGTCCGGCATCGACCGGTTCGAAACGGCCGGTCACGCTGGGCAACGTGCCCAACCCCTCGGCCACCATTTCGACGGGCACACCCAGCCCCGCGCAAAACGAAGCCGCACAAAGCGCGTTGGACAGGTTGTGATGGCCTATGAGGCGGATATGTGCATCGGCAGCACCAAAAGGCGTGACAAGCCGAAACGATGCACCGCCAAAATCGAGACGCACCTTTTCGGCCCGCATATCCCCTCCCGCGCCGTAACGATAGCATGGCACGCGCGAGGCGTCCACAAAATAGGACGCCGCCGGGTCCTCTGCATTGACCACGGTAAACCGGGGCCCTCTATTCATGTCCGCAGAAGGTTCAATCCGGGTGAAGAGTTTCAGCTTGGCGTCCCGATAGTTGTCCATGTTGCCGTGGTAGTCGAGATGGTCCCGGGTAAGATTGGTGAACCCGGCGGCGGTAAAGCGGACACCCGCCACGCGCTCCTGATCGAGCGCAATGGAACTGACCTCCATTACCACATGCGTGTGCCCGGCGTTTTCGGCGCGCACAAACATGTCGGAGAGGTCCTCGGCAAAAGGCGTGGTATGCGGTGCATTGTAAAGCGTGCCGCCGATCTCGTAGCCGATGGTGCCAAAGTTGGCGCAGGAATGACCCGCATGGTTGAGCACGGCGCGAACGAGATGTGCGGTGCTGGTCTTGCCGTTGGTGCCGGTAACGCCGAGCACGCGCAGTCGTGCCGTGGGATTGCCGGCAAGCGCCTGGGCAAGCAGGCCCGCCGCAGCGCGGGGGTCCGCCACGCGCAGGTACGGCAGGCCGCAGAGTTCGTCAACGCCGCCCCTGCCGCCGACAACGGCGACGGCACCGGCCGCAGCCGCCTGGACCGCAAAATCGTGCCCGTCCGCGTGCTCGCCCGGCGAGGCGACAAAGACCGCGCCCGGATGGACGCGGCGCGAGTCCTCGGTAACGGAGGACACAATGAACGTGGCACCGCCGGGACGGGCAATGCCAAGCAGCTCACATAATTCGTTTTTTGTCAGAGGCGGCATTTTGGTCCTGCGGCTTTGATTGGGGTTCCGCGGCGGGTACTCCGGCAACGGGGGCATCCTGCTTGGGCGTTGCCTGTTCCTCGGCGAACATATCACCTTTGGAACTGAAGCGCAGTGCGCAAACGGTAACATCTTCGAGATTGGCGCCGGGCGGCGGGTTCTGTTCAACGACCCATCCCGCGCCCTGGACATCCAGCGGCACGCCAAGCCGCTGCAGCCGTTCCCGGGCCTGACGCTTGGTCAGGCCGTGCAGGTCAGGCATGGCGGTTTCCATCTTCCCGCCATCGTGCCGGGCCACAAGCTGAAGTCCGTCGAGCGGGGTAATGAGCGCATCGAGCGACGCATCAAGGGCGTCCGGGCCGGGGGGCGGCGCAACCGTGTCGGCATCGGCCTCGTCACTCGGATCGGAGGGTTTCAGCGTAACCTCCTTCTTCTTGGGTTCGTTCTTCTTCTGCGCTGCGAGGGCAATCTTCTGCTGCTTCTCATAGGCCGCGACCACTTCGGGGTCGGTGACCGGGTCTTCGGGCACGCCCAGTCGCACCAGGGCGCTCCGCATCACCTCGGCAAAGACGGGCCCGCACACATATCCGCCGTAGCGCAGTTTTATGCTGGGTTCCTGGATCACAATGACCGCGCACAGCCTGGGGTTGCTGACAGGCGCAAAGCCGGCGAAGACGGTGGTGTACCGGTTCGGGTCGTACCCGCCGCCCTCCGACTTGGATCGGGCCATCTGGGCGGTGCCGGTTTTGCCGCCGACGCGGTATTCCATGATGTTTGCCGCCGTGCCCGTGCCGTGGAGCACGACCCCGTGGCAAAACTCCTGCATGGTGCGGGCCGTTTCGGGCGAAAGGATGCGCTGGGACTGCGCGGACTGGTGCTGGTAGGTCACCCGCCCGTCGCGCGCCACGGCGCGCTCGACATAGTAGGGCTGCACCAGGCATCCGCCGTTCGCGATGACCGAATAGGCCCTGCCCAACTGCGGCATGGTGACTGAGATTTCCTGGCCCATGGGCAGCGAGCCCATGGACAGGCGCGACCATTTCTTGCGCGGCTGCAGTATGCCACGGCTTTCATAGGCGAAATCGGATGAGGTGGCCTGGCCGAATCCAAACTTGTGCATCCATTCATCAAGCCGGACGTCTCCGAGCATGGCGGCGACCTTGATCATCGCTATGTTGCTGGACTCCGCGAAACATTCCGAAAAGGGAATGACGCCGAGTTTATGGAAGTCCTTAATCAAGTGACCATAGGGGTTGAACGCGCCGCCCATGCAGTCGATCATGGTGGTGGGCTTCACGAGCCCGTGTTCCAGCGCGGCCGAGGCCGTCACGATCTTGAAAGATGAGCCCGGCTCAAACACGTCAATGACGGCGCGGTTCTTGCGCAGTTGCGCGGACGACTTGTCGTAGTCGTTGGGGTCGAAGGCCGGCCGGGTCGCCATGGCCAGTATGGCGCCGTCGCGGGGGTCCATGATGATGCCCATGGCCGCAACAGACTTGGTCTCCTCCATGCGTGCGTCCAGCGCCGCCTCCAGACTGTGCTGGATGCCGAGGTCAATCGTAAGCTGGAGCATCTCCCCGCCGGTGGCTTCGACGTACTCCTGGGTGCCCGAACTGAGCAGACGGCGGCCGTTGTCGGCCTTGGCGCGAAAGACACCCGGCTTCGCCGCCAGGTGCTTGTCGTAGCTGAGTTCCAGGCCCTCTCCGGCCTCGCCGGAACGGTTCACGAACCCGAGCAGGTGCGCGGCGGTGTCGTGGTGCGGATAGGTGCGGACGGATTCCATGATCGCCGAAACGGCCCCGCCGCTCTCGCGGCGAATCTCCTCTATATCCGCCTCCGCCAGACCGGGAACCCAGCGCTTGATCATGTTGAACTTGCGGGGACGGCCGTCGGGGCTGGTGCGGACCAGTTTCTCCGCCACTTCCTCGCGGGACATGCCGATCTTCTTGCTCAGGTAGTCCGCGAGCACCTCCTCATCGGCGACCATGCGGGGGTCCACCCACAGCGAGGGGGCAAGATTGTTGGTGGCGAGGACAACCCCGTTGCGGTCAAAGATCTCGCCGCGCGGCTCGGTGAGTTGAATCTCGCCGATGTGCAGCATTTCCTCCTCGGTGAGCATGTTTCCAGGGTTTAGGTGGACCATGGTGAGACGAAGGACAACCACAACAAACACACCGAAAAAAAAGACGCGCAACCAGCGCACACTGCGTTGATGGCTCTGGCTGATGGGGCAGTCCAGCCCTTCCATGGGGGCCAGGTCCAGATTGAATCGGCGCTTTTTCATGGCACTGCATCCGTTCTGAGCAGGTTGCCTCCCGCCGCCCGCCGGTCCGGCACGGCCCGCACGGACCCCTTACAGGTTGGCGAGCAGGTCGTTCGTCGTTGTGTCGGGAGAGTCGAGGTCCGTTATCTGTTCTTTGGGTAGTTCGAGCACTGCTGCCATCGTCGCGGACGGCGCGGCGGGACGCGACGCGACCGCCACGGTCGCCGCGGAAACCACCAGGGGAGGATTCACAGGCACTAGGGCGGCCGGGGCCGCGGGCGCGGGCGCTTCAAAGGGCCGGGAAACGCCGGCCACACCGGAAACCGCGGGCGGCGCGGACGCCAATACCGGCAGTACAACAGCCGGCGCGGTGGCCACCGCCTGCGCGGAATGAGCCCCCGCGGGCTTGGAGGGCACGGCGGCCATCTCCAGTTGAGCGTCCCGGAGTCCCTCCTGCCTCATGGGCATCGGCGTGTCTGGATGGGCAATGACCACCTGGATCTGCCGGGGGTCAGGGAGGAGCATGTTCAGGCGGGCGATAATCTCGGACACCTTGCGGATGTCGCTCCACTGGGCCTCGATGGACCGAAACTTGTCCAATTCCGCAGTGATCTGCCGCCGCTGTGCGGCCAGCTTTCCAAACTCATAGTCCGCGCGGCGGGCCTTCAGGTTGAGCGATGTGTCCATCGCCATAACCACGAAGAGTGCCAGCAGCGGCGTCCAGGCAATCCATGCATAGAGCGCGCTGCGCACCTCGTTCTTGTTTCTTTTTCTCACAGGAGCCATAGCCTACTCCTCAATCGCGGCCACCGCGCGCCGCTCCGCCACACGCATTTTGGCGCTCTTCGCGCGCGGATTGTACCGTGCCTCGTCCTCCGACGGGAGGATGGGGCCCGACACCGGCAACCGCAAGCGCGGCGCACGCACCGACGACACCCGCCCGTCCCGTGTCAGTTCCCTTTCGGGCCGCGACCACGCGCGGAACGCGTCCTTGACGACACGGTCCTCGCCCGAATGGAACGAAATCACCACCAGCCGTCCGCCGGGGCGCAGCGCATCCACCGCCGACTCTAATCCCCGGCGCAGGCATTCCAGTTCCCGGTTCACCGCGATGCGCACGGCCTGAAAGACGGTGCGCACCTCGCCGGGTTCACCCCGCACGAAATCGAGGGTCTCGCGGACCGCCTCGGCCAGGTCGACGGTGCGCGTCATCCGGCCCGCGCGCTGGCGTTCCAGAATCGCTTTGGCGATACGCCGCGCAGGCCCCACATCGCCCAGGTCGCGCAGGGTCGCAGCCAGCGTGTCCTCGTTTACCGACGCGAGCCACTCGGCCGCGCTCGGGCCCGAGCCGGGGTCCATGCGCATGTCGAGCGGCCCGTCCTCCTGAAAGGAAAAGCCCCTTTCAGGACGGTCAATCTGCATGCTCGACAGGCCCGCGTCAATCAACACGCCGTCGACGCCGGAAATGCCCGCATCGCGAAGAACCTGATTCAACTCACTGTAGTTTGCGTGCACCACGCACGCTTGGGGGAAAGTCTTGAGCCGCTCCCCCGCCATCGCCACTGCCGTCGCATCACGGTCCAACGCAATCAGCCTGCCTGTCTTCAGGCCGGCGGCAATCAGTGCGGAGTGTCCGCCCGCGCCGGCCGTTGCGTCCAGGTAGGTTCCGTCGGGGTGAATTGCCAGCCAGCGAAGCGCTTCCTGCGCCATGACCGGTATATGGGGTGCTCGCTGGTTGGACGACACTGACCGACTCCCCCGCGCCAGACCCTGCGGTCGGACGTCAGGCCGCGGCCTGTTTCGTGTATCCCTGGATGGCCTGGAGTTCGGTTTCGTAGCAGTTGAACACGTGCGAGAGGCCCATGAGCCGCAGCAGGCGGCGCATGTAAACGCTCATGCAGGCAAGCTTGAGGTCGCCCTTGACCGCCTGCAACTGGCCGAGCCGCTCCACGAGAACACCGACGCCCATGTAGCTGACAAAGGCCACGCCGGCCACGTTCAGCACAACTTCGGTCCGGCCCTCTTCCAGGCAGGCCATCAGCGCGAGGCGCAGCATGTTCACGCCCTCCTCGTTCACGTCGCCGTGCACCCGAAGCACCGTCACCGCACCGCTCTCAAGACGCTCAACGTTAATCATTCTGTGTTCCTTCCAAGGGTTGCCCAACCCCGTCGCGGAGGCCTCCGAACAGTTCTTCCGCCATCCGCTTGTATGCTTCCGCCTGGCGCTCTTGGAATGTCGTCCAGCCCTTGACACTCCAGAGTTCCAGGTGGTCATCAACTCCCAAAATCACGGCTTCCCGGTCGATCCCCGCGTACTGGCGCAGCGGGGCGGGAATATTGAAACGGCCCTGGGCATCCATCCTCACCACCGCCACGCTGCCCAGAAAAAGCCGTCGGAAATCGAGCAGTTTCGGGTTAAGGCCGGAGGGTGTCTGCTGCGTCTTGAGCAGTTCGCTCCAGCGCGCCGCATGGAAAAGAAACAGGGCTCCGTCAAAGCCGCGGGTGACATACCACGTGTCGTGGTTCAAAGCCTTCATGAGGGTCTTGAAATGGAGGGGCACATTGACCCTTCCTTTTTCATCTACTGCGGTATTTGATTCGCCGTAGTACAAAGCCCGTGACCCCGATGTGTTCCCACGAAACTGCTACTAATTAACCATAAATTACCACCATCTCACCCCAAAGTCAACTACTTTCTTTCGGTTTAACCTGCGCCATACACCATGT